>CALMID010000125.1 GCA_937863915.1 uncultured Pseudomonas sp. | reverse complement strand
TCAACACCATCGCCGTCGACGACGGCATCGCCATGGGCCACGACGGCATGCTCTATTCCCTGCCGAGCCGCGAGATCATCGCCGACTCCGTGGAGTACATGGTCAACGCCCACTGCGCCGACGCCATCGTCTGCATCAGCAACTGCGACAAGATCACCCCCGGCATGCTGATGGCCGCCATGCGCCTGAACATCCCGGTGGTGTTCGTTTCCGGCGGGCCGATGGAAGCCGGCAAGACCAAGCTGGCCAGCCACGGCCTCGATCTGGTCGACGCCATGGTGGTGGCCGCCGACGACTCCTGCTCCGACGAGAAGGTCGCCGAGTACGAGCGCAGCGCCTGCCCGACCTGCGGCAGCTGCTCCGGCATGTTCACCGCCAACTCGATGAACTGCCTGATGGAAGCCCTGGGCCTGGCCCTGCCGGGCAACGGTTCGACCCTGGCCACCCACAGCGACCGCGAGCAGCTGTTCCTGCGCGCCGGGCGCCTGGCCGTCGAGCTGTGCCAGCGCTACTACGGCGAGAACGACGAGTCGGTGCTGCCGCGCAACGTCGCCAACTTCAAGGCGTTCGAGAACGCCATGAGCCTGGACATCGCCATGGGCGGCTCGACCAACACCATCCTGCACCTGCTGGCCGCGGCCCAGGAAGGCGAAGTGCCGTTCGACCTTCGCGACATCGATCGCCTGTCGCGCAAGGTGCCGCAGCTGTGCAAGGTGGCGCCGAACATCCAGAAGTACCACATGGAAGACGTGCACCGCGCCGGCGGCATCTTCTCCATCCTCGGCGAGCTGGCCCGTGGCGGCCTGCTGCACACCGACGTGTCGACCATCCACAGCAAGACCATGGCCGAGGCCATCGCCCAGTGGGACATCACCCAGACCAAGGACGAGGCCGTACACACCTTCTTCAAGGCCGGCCCGGCGGGCATCCCGACCCAGACCGCGTTCAGCCAGTCGACCCGCTGGGAAACCCTGGACGACGATCGCGCCGAAGGCTGCATCCGCTCGGTCGAGCATGCCTACTCGCAGGAAGGCGGCCTCGCGGTGCTGTACGGCAACATCGCCCTGGACGGCTGCGTGGTGAAGACCGCCGGCGTGGATGAATCCATCCATGTGTTCGAAGGCACCGCGAAGATCTTCGAGAGCCAGGACAGCGCCGTGAAGGGCATCCTCAATGATGAGGTGAAGGCCGGCGACATCGTGATCATCCGTTACGAAGGCCCGAAAGGCGGCCCGGGTATGCAGGAAATGCTCTACCCGACCTCGTACCTGAAGTCCAAGGGCCTGGGCAAAGCCTGCGCCCTGCTCACCGACGGCCGCTTCTCAGGCGGCACCTCGGGCCTGTCCATCGGCCACGCCTCGCCCGAGGCCGCTGCCGGCGGTGCCATCGGCCTGGTGCGCGAAGGCGACAAGATCCTCATCGACATCCACCAGCGTGCAATCAACCTGCTGGTGAGCGATGACGAACTGGCCAAGCGCCGTGCCGAGCAGGACAAGCTGGGCTGGAAACCGGCACAGCCGCGTCCGCGCAAGGTGACCACCGCGCTGAAAGCCTACGCCCTGCTCGCCACCAGCGCCGACAAGGGCGCGGTGCGCAACAAGGCGCTGCTGGACGGCTGAGTCGCCCCGCAGTGAAAGAGCCCGGCCCAGTGCCGGGCTTTTTTGTGGCTGGCATTTGCCTGTCTATAGTGAAGGCAATGTCCCGGAGAGTCCTTCTATGCTGCGCAGCTTGTTTATTGCCGTGATCCTGCTGCTCAGCGCCTGCCGCGAAACGCCGAATCCGCCCCTGCGCATTGCCATCAATCCCTGGCCTGGCTACGAATTCCTCTACCTGGCCGAACGTCTCAAGCTGTTCGAAGCCGAAGGCGTCGAGGTGCGCATTCTCCAGTTCAGCTCGCTGAATGACTCGCGCCGGGCCTTCGAGCTGGGCAAGGCCGATGGTTTCGGCGGCACCCTGATCGAAACCCTGATCGCCGCGCAGAACAGCCAGCGCCGCCCCCAGGTGGTCTACCTGCCGGATTATTCCAACGGCGGCGACCTGATCATCGCCCGGCGCGGCATCGACAGCCTCGAAGCGCTGGCCGGCAAGCGCGTGGCCATCGAACCCGGCACCCTGAACGGCTACATCCTCGCCCGCGCCCTGGCGCACCGGGGCGTCAATCTGCAGGCCGTCCGGCAGGTCGGCATGCCGCAGCCGGAAATGCACCGCGCCCTCACCCATGGCGAGATCGATGCGGCCGTGACCTACGCCCCCTTCTCCGTGGACATGCTGAAGAACCCGCAGCTGCAGCCGCTCTTCACTACCCGCGAGATCCCCGGCGAAGTGCTCGACGTACTGGCCATCGACGCCAGCGTGGTACAGCAGCGCCGCGAGCAGGTCGACGGCCTGCTGCGCGCCTTCAACCGCGCCCTGCTCTACAGCCGCGCCCACCCTCAGGAGGCCTACGCCATCATGGCCACGCGCGAAGGCATCAGCGCGGAAGACTTCCGCAACGCCGTCGAACATGACCTGAAAATGCTCGACAGCGCCGACCAGGCCGCCTTCCACGGCCACGACCAGCGCCTGTTCAAGGCCCTGCAAGCCACCCAGCAGGTGCTGCTGGACAGCGGCGAGCTGCGCCAGCCGCAGGCGCTGGCTACGCTGATTGCACCGCAGCCCTGAGTCATGTCCATGCCGCGCAGCCGAACCCTGCCCCTCAACTGGCTGATCATGCTGCCGCTGGCCGGTGCCTGGCTGGTGCTTGGCGTGCTGTTGCTGGTGTTCTCCGCGAGCACCAACCGGCATACCAGCGAGCAACTGATCCAGCAGCGCGCCGACTCACTGATGAGCAGCCTGCAGATGACCGCGGAAACCGTCGACCGCCGCCATGAGCTGCAGCGCATCATTCTCGCCATGGGCGCAGAAAACGGCGTGCACGAATTGCTCATCGTCGCCGGCGAACCTTTGCAGGTACTGGCCAGTCTCGATGCCAGCGACATCGGCAAGACCTTAAGCGCCCTCGGCGACGACGATACCCGGCTGATCGAGCGCAGTCTGCGCGAACGCCGCTCCCTCAGTGCCAATGTCGAGGAGCATGACCAGCAACACCGCGACTTCGCCATGCCCATCCTCCTGAGCAACTCGCAACTGGTCGATCAGCTGCAGAGTCCCGGCGCCATCTACCTCGGCCTTGATACCGGCGCGCTGCAGAGCGACCAGCAGCAGCGCATCCTGCAACAGAGCGCACTGCTGATGCTCGGCACCGCCGTGTTGCTGGCCCTGCTGATCGGCCTGCTGCGGCGCAAGGTGCTGACGCCACTCAACCAGTTGCTGCAGGCCATCGCCAGTGGCAACCCCGAACTACGCCTGCAACAGGCCAGCCAGGAGACACAGGGCGAATTCCAGGTCCTGGCACAGACCCTGTACCAGCAGTACCAGCGCGAACAGCGCGACAAGGCGCGCCTGCAGAGCATCCTCGCCTCGGCGGCCGAAGCCATCCTGCTGGTCGATGGCCGCGGCCTGATCAGTTACGCCAACCCCGCCCTGTGTCGCCTGTTCGGCTATGCCGAACAGGCCCTGCTCGGCCAGTCGGCGATGCAGCTGGTTTACACCGACAGTGAACGCGAGCGCCTGCGCCAGCTGCGTCACGAATTCCGCGGTCCGACACCACCCAGCCAGTTCACAGGCGAGCTGCTCGGCTGCAGCCAGAGCGGCTCCCCGCTGCAACTGGCCATGACCTGCAGCCACATCCGCCTGCATGACGAAGAAATCTTCACCGTCATGCTGCATGACATCGGCGAACGCAAGGAAGCCGAGCGCCTGCTGCAGCAGGCACGCGAATCGGCGGAAAGCGCCAGCCGGGCCAAAAGCGAATTCCTCGCCACCATGAGCCACGAAATCCGCACCCCGATGAACGGGGTAATCGGCATGGCTCAGGTGCTGGCCGATACGCCGCTGAACAACCAGCAGCGGGAGCTGGTCGGCACCCTGCAACACTCCGCCGAGCTGCTCCTGACCCTGCTCAACGACATCCTCGACCTGTCCAAGATCGAGGCCGGCATGCTGCGCCTGGAGCACACCGCCTGTAACTGGGAAGACATCCTTCTCGATGCCTGCAAACTGATGCAGCCGCACGCGCAGAAGAAAGACCTGCAGCTGTACCTGCTGATCGAACCGGATGTGCCGGTAGCCATCCTCGGCGACCCGATCCGCCTGCGCCAGATCGTCCTCAACCTGTTGAGTAATGCGGTCAAGTTCACCCGCCACGGCCATATCCACCTGGAGCTGAGTGTCACCCACCAACTGACCGGCAGCGCTGGTTTCCGCCTGCGCATCCGCGACACCGGCATCGGCATGACCCAGGCACAACAGGCGCGGCTGTTTCAGCCCTTCACCCAGGCTGACTCATCGACCACCCGCGAATTCGGCGGCACCGGTCTGGGCCTGTCGATCAGCCGCCGGCTGCTGGAACTGATGCAGGGCAGCATCAGCGTCAGCAGCGCGCCGGAACAGGGCAGCTGTTTTACCCTAGACCTAACCCTGCCCTGCCAGACCCAGCAGCCGACTGCCGCGCCACCCAGCCTGAGTGGCAAGCGCATTCTCCTGCTCGACCCGCAGCCGCTGAGCCTGGAGGTCGTGCAGAGCAGCCTGGCCCGCGAAGGCTGCATCCTGCTGTATGCCGAACAGGCCGACACGGCGCTGCCGCCGCACGACCTGCTGCTGATCAGCGACCGCATCGGCAGCAGCCTGCCGGCCCAGCTACGCGACGAGCCACAGCTGTGGCTGTGCAGCCTGCCGCACGAGCACTGCAGCTGCCCGGCCGGCGTACGGCGCCTGCCGCAGCCGGGCAAACGCAGCGAACTGCTGCAGGCCGTGCAGCAACTGCTCGACCCGAACCAGACCGCCGCGGCGGCAAACCCATCCAGCCCGGCCCCCCTGCCGCAGCGCCTGCACGGCAGGCTGCTGGTGGTCGAGGACACCCTGCTCAACCAGCAGGTGATCCGCGCCATGCTCGAACCCTATGGCCTGACTCTGGAGTTCGCCGACAACGGCCAGCTGGGCGTGGAAGCCTGCGCCCGCGAAGCCTTCGATCTGGTGCTGATGGACTGCCTGATGCCGGTGCTCGACGGTCTGGATGCCACCCGGGCAATCCGCGCCCATGAGGCCAGTCTTGGTGGCCGCCGGCACCTGCCGATCATTGCCCTCACCGCCAATGCCTACAAGGAAAGCCGCCAGCGCTGCCTGGAGGCCGGCATGGATGACTTCCTCAGCAAGCCGGTGATGCGCGACGAGCTGCTGAAAGTGCTACAACGCTACCTGCCTGCCAGCCATGACGCGCCCATGCCCGAGGCCACCGAGGAGCCACACCCCATGCCCAGCCAGCCAGGATCTGTCGACTACCCGCGCATCGTGCAGATGTGCGAGCAGTTGGGCACGGACGTGATGAGCAACCTGTTGCAGGAGTTCGCCAGACAGGCCGGCAGCATGGCCGACGAAATGTGCGCGGCGATCGACAGCGCCGACTGGCCGACCGCACACCGCATGGCCCACAGCCTCAAGGGCAGCTCCGGCACCCTCGGCATGGATGCACTGAGCCAGCAGGCGGCGGCACTGGAACAACAGCTGAAACACGACCCCGCGCAACTGCCCATTGAGCTGCTGCGCGAGACGGCGCAGCAGCTGCGTGCCGGCGTCGAGCAGCACAGCCAGGCGGCGCTGGCCTGTTGCCAGGCGCAAACCTAGCAGGCTGTTGAAAAACTACCTGCGTTGCCAGATCTCGTAGCTGTGCCCCGGCGCTTCGCCTTCGGCGGCGTGCTCGGTGCAGGCCGTACGCTGCCACTGCGGCCCCTCGAAAGGCGGGAACCAGGCATCGCCGACCGGACTGAGCGCCACCCGGGTCAGGTACAGACGTTCGGCCAGTGGCAGCGCCTGCTCATACAGCTGCGCGCCACCGATCAGCATCACCTCGTCGACACCCTGCTCCTGCGCCCAGGCCTGGGCACGCTGCAGCGCCTCCGGCAGCGAGGCGAAGACCTCGGCGCCCTCCAGCTGCAGGCCGGCCTGGCGGCTGACCACCAGGTTGAGCCGGCCCGGCAGCGGCCGGCCCAGCGAATCCCAGGTCTTGCGCCCCATCACCACCGGCTTGCCCAGGGTTCTGGCCTTGAAGTACTTGAGATCACCCGGCAGACGCCAGGGCAGCTGGTTGTCCACGCCGATCACGCGGTTCTCGCCCATGGCGGCGATCAGGCACAGCGGCAGACTCATACCGCCACCGGCGCCTTGATGTGCGGGTGCGACTGGTAGCCGACCAGTTCGAAGTCCTCGAAGCGGAAGGCCAGCAGGTCCTTCACCGCCGGGTTGAGCTTCATCACCGGCAATGGCAACGGCTCGCGCGACAGCTGCAGGTCGGTCTGCTCGATGTGATTGGCATACAGGTGACAGTCGCCACCGGTCCAGATGAACTCGCCGGGCTCCAGATCGCAGACCTGCGCCACCATCAGGGTCAGCAGGGCATAGCTGGCGATGTTGAACGGCACGCCGAGGAAGATATCGGCCGAGCGCTGGTACAGCTGGCAGCTGAGCTTGCCGTCGGCGACATAGAACTGGAACAGCGCATGGCACGGCGGCAGGGCCATCTGGTCCACCAGCGCCGGGTTCCAGGCCGAGACGATCAGGCGGCGCGAGTCCGGATTCTTCTTGATCATCTCGATCAGCTTGCTGATCTGGTCGATCGACTCGCCGTTCGGCGCCGGCCAGCTGCGCCACTGGTAGCCGTACACCGGGCCGAGGTTGCCGTTCTCGTCGGCCCACTCGTCCCAGATGCTGACGCCGTTGTCCTTCAGGTACTGGATGTTGGTGTCGCCCTGAAGGAACCACAGCAGCTCGTGGATGATGGATTTCAGGTGGCACTTCTTGGTGGTCACCAGCGGAAAGCCGTCAGCCAGATCAAAACGCATCTGGTGGCCGAACACGCTGTAAGTGCCGGTGCCGGTACGGTCGGCCTTGAAGGTGCCGGTCTCGCGCACGCGGCGCATCAGGTCGAGGTACTGTTTCATGGCGTGACTCGGGAAAAGGGAAAACGTGGAATGGCGGGCAATCGCTGCGCGAGTTGACCACCCTACGATTCAGGATGT
>CALMID010000124.1 GCA_937863915.1 uncultured Pseudomonas sp. | reverse complement strand
CCATCGGCCGCATTGGCAACTTCCTCAAGTCCTACCGCCAGTAAGAGGCCGCCGCCATGGACAGGGCCAAGCGTTACCTGCTGACGGGCGCCAGCTCGGGCATCGGCGCACAACTGGCTCGCGAGCTGGCCAGCCAGGGCTATGACCTGGCTCTGGCCGCGCGCCGTACCGAGAGCCTGCAGGCATTGGCCAGCGAACTGCAGTCACGCCATGGCCGCAAGGTTGTAGTTCTGCCGCTGGACGTCACCGACTACGCTGCCTGCGCCGATGTCGTCGGCCTGGCTGCCAATGCCCTCGGCGGCCTCGACGGCGTCATTGCCAATGCCGGTATCGCCCTCGCCGGCAAAGCGGGCGGCGGGCATTTCGAACGCATTCGCCTGACCCTGGAAACCAATCTGCTGGGTGCCATCGCCTGCCTGGAGGCCGCCGCCGTGCTGTTCCGCCAGCAGGGCCACGGCCATCTGGTCGGGATTGCCTCGGTGGCCGGCAAGCGCGGCCTGCCGCGTAGCCTGGGCTATTCGGCGAGCAAGGCCGGACTGATCGCCTACATGGAATCGCTGGCCGCCGAATTCCACGGCAAGCCGATCGACACCACCCTGCTGCTACCAGGCTTCATCGATACGCCGCTGAACGAAGACATGGCCAAGCGCCCCTTCCTGATAAGCGTCGAGCGCGGTGCCCAGCTGATTGCCAGGCATATCGATCGCCGCAGCCGCAGCGCCTATGTCCCCGGATGGCCCTGGGCTCTGCTCGGACGCCTGCTGCCCTATCTGCCCAGCGCCTGGCTGGCCCGTTTTTGAGTACTGCCGCGATGGACCTGCAGATTGATGACTTCTACCACGATTGCGCGGCTGGGCTGCTCAACCTGTACCTGGCCTTCCCGCGCAAGGTAGCGTTGTACATCGAGGACCTGATCGGCCGCGAGGAGCCTGACGAGTTCGGCCTGCCCAGCAAGCGCCATCAGAGCTGCCTGGGCGCCCTGCTCTGGCTGGCCGATGAAGGTTATCTGCGCTACGAGAGCACCATTCATTACGAAGCCCTGGATCAGGCCACCCTGACCGAAAAAGGCTTTGTCCGCCTGACCCGCTTCATCCCTACCCTGGTCAGTGACGCCAGCCTTACGCCAAGCATTCGCCGCCAGCAGGGCACTCTCGCACACCAGCTGCGTCAGGCCCTGCACAATCGCGACAGCGAACAGGTCGCACGCCTGACCCGCCTGGTACTGGATCAGCGCAGCCCCGCCAGCGACATAGCTTGAAATAGTCTGCGCTTGAAGCGCTGGCGTTGCCGCCCTTATATACACGCCCATGACTATTCCGTTTTCTGCAGTTAGGAGCTCGACCCAACCATGATGCGCATCGCCCTGTTCATCGGCACCAACCTGGCGGTTTTGTTGATCGCCAGTCTCACGCTCAAGCTACTCGGCGTTGATCGGTTCACCGGCCAGAACTACGGCAGCCTGCTGGTTTACTGCGCCGTGTTCGGCTTTGCCGGCTCGCTGATTTCGCTGTTCATCTCCAAGTGGATGGCGAAGATGAGCACCGGCACCGAAATCATCAGCCAGCCCCGCACCCGCCACGAACAATGGCTGCTGCAGACTGTCGAGGAGCTAGCGCGCGACGCCGGCATCAAGATGCCTGAAGTGGGTATCTTCCCCGCCTACGAGGCCAACGCCTTCGCCACCGGCTGGAACAAGAACGATGCCTTGGTCGCCGTCAGCCAGGGCCTGCTAGAGCGCTTCTCGCCCGACGAAGTGAAAGCCGTGCTGGCCCACGAAATCGGCCACGTAGCCAATGGCGACATGGTCACCCTGGCCCTGATTCAGGGCGTGGTGAACACCTTCGTCATGTTCTTCGCGCGCATCTTCGGCAACTTCGTCGACAAGGTCATCCTGAAGAACGAGGAAGGTCCAGGCATCGGCTATTTCGTCGCGACCATTTTCGCCGAGCTGGTACTGGGCATCCTGGCCAGCATCATCGTCATGTGGTTCTCGCGTAAGCGCGAATTCAAGGCTGACGAGGCCGGCGCCCGCTTGGCCAGCACCGCCTCGATGATCGGCGCCCTGCAACGCCTGCGCGCCGAGCAAGGCGTACCGGTAAATATGCCCAGCAGCATGACCGCCTTCGGTATCAATGGTGGCCTGAAGAATGGCCTGGCCGGCCTGCTGATGACCCACCCGCCGCTGGAAGACCGTATCGAAGCGCTGCGTCGCCTCGCATAAGCCAGCTGGTAACAAGCAAAAGCCGCCTTTAAGGCGGCTTTTCGTTATCTGCGGCGCACGCTGAACACCGACTCTTCCAGTCGCGTCAGCCCGCGCTGGAGAAATCTCCAGTTCTCCCCCAACACATCCTCTTTCGCCAGCAGGCGCGCATCCCAACCTTCGGCGTAAAACGCCTGCACTTGTTCAGCAGGTACCGCAAAGGGCGGCCCATTCATCTGCTCCTGCGGATAATCCAGCGTCACCAGCAGGCCACGACAGACCTGCGGCAGAATCGCCTGCAAATGGGCCGCATAGCGCTGACGCATTTCCAGCGGCAGAGCGATCAGTGCCGCCCGATCGTAGAACAGATGGCATTGCTCCACATCGGCGGCAGTCAGGGCAAAGAAGTCGCCACACCAGAGTTCAATGGCCTCCGCACGAAAACGCACGAACGCACCCTGCTCTTCAATCTGCGGTTGCAATCCCTGCTCTGCAAAAAAATCTTCAATCGCCTTGCGTGACAGCTCAACGCCCAGCACCTGCAGCCCCTGGGCCGCCAGCCAGCGCAGATCGAGAGTCTTGCCACACAACGGCACCAATACCCGCTCGCCAGGCTGCGCCGACAACTGTGACCAGTAGCGCAGCAGATAGGGATTCACCTCATCCAGGTGAAAACCGATTTCATCGCGCGCCCAGCGCGCCTGCCAGAAGTCCTCGTGCAACAGCCACCTCCCTCAGAGCAATCTGTCAGTCAAAAACATCGAATTAGACGATAAATTCAAGGCAAAAATGCCGTTATTCAAACGATACAACCTGGGGCGACAATAGCATCACTGCCAAGGAGCCCATCATGCTACCCAGCCTGTTCATTTCCCACGGTGCACCGCTGCTTGCACTGCAACCCGAAGCCACTGGTCCGGCACTGCGCCAACTCGCAGACAGTCTGCCACGCCCAGAGCTGATCCTGATCGTATCGGCGCACTGGCAGAGCCAGGTATTGCAAATCAGCAGCGCCGCACAGCCCGACACCTGGCATGACTTTTATGGTTTTCCCCAGCCCCTCTACCAACTGCGCTACCCGGCGCCGGGTGCCCCAGAGCAAGCCAGTGCAATCGCCGAACAACTCAACAGCGCGGGCTTCCCCACTCAGCTCAATGCGCAGCAGCCGCGCGATCATGGCGCCTGGGTGCCCATGCTGCTGATGTACCCACAGGCGGATATTCCTGTCCTGCAGTTATCGCTGCCTTATTCAGCCACACCGGAGTGGCTGATCGGACTCGGACAGATTCTCAAAGACCTGCGCTCAAAGGGTGTCTTGCTGATTGGCTCAGGTAGCCTGACCCACAATCTGGCCGAACTGAACTGGCAAGCCGGAAATGATTACGCGGCCGACTGGGCCGTCAGCTTCTGCCAATGGCTGCTAGCGCGGATCGAGAACAATGATAGCGAGGCACTAAATGACTATCGTCGCCTGGCGCCGCACGCCGTGCGCAACCATCCTACCGACGAACACCTGCTACCACTGTTCTTCGCCTACGGCGCGGGCGATGCCATGCAACCCGTGCATCAGGGTTTCAGCTATGGGGCCCTGGCCATGGATATCCTGCGCTTCGATTAGCACCGAAAACAAAAAGCCCGCTCAGAGAGCGGGCTTTTTGCTGGAACGGAAACGCTGGATCAGACCAGGGTTTCCAGCTCCGGTACGGCTTCGAACAGGTCAGCCACCAGGCCGTAGTCAGCCACCTGGAAGATCGGGGCTTCTTCGTCCTTGTTGATGGCGACGATGACCTTGGAGTCCTTCATACCGGCCAGGTGCTGGATGGCACCAGAGATGCCCACCGCTACATAGAGCTGCGGAGCAACGATCTTACCGGTCTGACCAACCTGCATGTCGTTCGGTACGAAACCGGCGTCGACAGCGGCGCGGGAAGCACCAACAGCAGCACCGAGCTTGTCGGCCAGGCTGTACAGCAGCTTGAAGTTGTCACCGTTCTGCATGCCACGGCCGCCGGAAACGACGATCTTGGCAGCAGTCAGTTCCGGACGATCGGATTTGGCCAGCTCTTCGCCAACGAAAGCCGACTTGCCGGCATCGCCAGCACCGGAAACCTGCTCAACGGCAGCCGAACCACCTTCGGCAGCAGCGGCGTCAAAGCCGGTGCCACGTACGGTGATGACCTTGACCGCGGCCGAGGACTGCACGGTAGCAATGGCGTTACCGGCATAGATCGGACGCTTGAAGGTGTCAGCGCTTTCAACGGCAATGATTTCGGAGATCTGATCAACGTCCAGCAGCGCGGCAACGCGCGGCAGGAAGTTTTTGCCATTGGTGGTGGCAGCAGCCAGCACGTGGCTGTAGCCCTTGCCCAGTTCGGCGATCAGCGGAGCAACGTTCTCCGGCAGTTGATTGGCGTAGGCAGCATTGTCAGCAACCAGCACCTTGGATACGCCAGCTACCTTGGCAGCAGCTTCGGCAACTGCACCGCAACCAGCACCAGCTACCAGAACGTGGATGTCTCCACCGATTTTCTGGGCAGCGGTCACGGTGTTGAGGGTGGCAGCGCCCAGGGTAGCGTTATTGTGTTCAGCAACAACCAGGATAGCCATCAGATTACCTTCGCCTCGTTCTTCAGTTTCTCGACCAGTTCAGCCACGGACTTGACCTTGATGCCGGCGCTGCGGGCAGCCGGAGCTTCCACTTTCAGGGTCTTGACGGAAGAAGCGGTGGAAACACCCAGAGCGTCCGGGGTAACCACATCCAGCGGCTTCTTCTTGGCTTTCATGATGTTCGGCAGAGACGCGTAGCGCGGCTCGTTCAAACGCAGGTCGGTGGTGACGATTGCCGGCAGGCTCAGGGCAACAGTCTGCAGACCGCCGTCGATTTCACGGGTCACGTTGACCTTGTCGCCAGCGACTTCCACCTTGGAGGCGAAAGTACCTTGCGGCATGCCAGTCAGGGCACCGAGCATCTGACCAGTCTGATTGTTGTCGCTGTCGATGGCTTGCTTGCCCATCACAACCAGTTGCGGCTGCTCTTTATCAACAACAGCCTTGAGCAGCTTGGCCACGGCGAGGGAGTTCAGCTCCTCGTTCGACTCAACCAGGATAGCGCGGTCAGCACCCAGAGCCAGTGCGGTACGCAGTTGCTCCTGGGCAGTGTTCGGGCCGATGGAAACCACGACGATCTCAGTCGCAACACCCTTTTCCTTCAGACGAACTGCTTCTTCCACGGCGATTTCGCAGAAGGGGTTCATCGACATCTTGACGTTGGCGAGGTCGACGCCGGAGTTGTCCGCCTTGACGCGAACCTTGACGTTGTAGTCGACCACTCGTTTGACAGCTACAAGAACCTTCATGGATTCCTCGTTACTCTCCGGTGAATATAAGGGTGTCGCCTAGGCGAACCTGGCCGGTGATGCATGTCGGCCGGGACCGACGAGCTCAAAAAATAGGGAGCGCAAAACCGCCCGTATCTTGACCGTAACAGGGGTTACGGTCAATACGAAGACGCCCGCAGGCAAGCGTCCGCGCGGGCATATTACCAGCCTCGGAAAAAATTCAAACAAACGTTTGTATTGGACCTAGACTTGCCTATAGATATAATGCTGCGGCTCGGGCTAGGGAACGCCAGGGCTCACCCTAAGAAAAGCACAGATTAGCCTTGAGTAGGAGATTGACTGTGGAACGCGAATACATGGAATTCGACGTCGTCATCGTCGGCGCCGGCCCCTCCGGTCTGTCCGCCGCCTGCCGACTGAAGCAAAAGGCCGCCGAAGCCGGTCAAGAGATCAGCGTTTGCGTGGTCGAGAAAGGTTCCGAAGTCGGCGCCCACATTCTCTCCGGCGCAGTATTTGAGCCCCGCGCCCTGAACGAACTGTTCCCCAACTGGAAGGAACTGGGCGCACCGCTGAATACCGAAGTTAAGCGCGACGACATCTATCTGCTCAAGAGCGAAGAGAAAGGCGTCAAGGTCCCGAACTTCTTTGTGCCCAAGACCATGCACAACGAAGGCAACTACATCATCTCCCTGGGCAACCTGT
>CALMID010000123.1 GCA_937863915.1 uncultured Pseudomonas sp. | reverse complement strand
TCTTCGACTGAGCGAGCGCTTAGGAAGCGCTGCTCGGTGTTGCCGGAGCAGCCGGCGCGGCGGCAGCCGGGGCAGCGGCCGGAGCCACAGCGGGCTTGGCAGCGGCGGCCGGAGCAGCCTTCTTCACGGCCGGCTTGGCAGCGGGCTTAGCGGCAGGCTTGGCAGCAGCTTTGACCGGAGCCTTGGCAACCGGCTTGGCAGCGGCTTTCACCGGTGCTTTGGCAGGAGCCTTGGCAGCAGCAGGCTTGGCGGCCACTTTCTTCGGCGCCGGCTTGACGTCCTTGACCGATACGCCAGTCAGTTTCTCGATCTGCTTGGTCAGGGTATCCACCTTGGCCTGCAGCGATTTCACTTCATTGCGGCTCGGTACACCAAGACGGGAAATGGCGCTGTTCAGACGCTTGTCGAAAGCCTCTTCCAGCTCGCTCCACTTGCCCAGCGCCTTGTCCTTGACTTCTTCAACCTTGGACTTGGCGTTGTCGACGGAAGACTTGACCACGTCTACCTGCTTGCCGACTTCGCTCTTGGCCTGCTTCTCAGCCTTTTCGCCATCCTTGACCAGACCGTCGAACAGCTTGGTGCCGTCCTTGCTGACCTTGGAGTAGGCACCCAGACCTGCCAACCAGATCTGACGGGAGTACTTCTCGATCTCGCCGACCCAGGAAGTGTTTTCTTTCTCGACTTTCTTCTTGCCAGCCATCCTGCTCTCCTTATTTGTTACGCGAGGCGTGCTCGAGCACTGCGCTCAACTCATCGAGCTTAGCAGACAGTGCCGCAACGTCCTTTTTGGACGGAATGCCCAGACGGTTGAGGGCGCTGGCCACACGCGCGTCAAAGGCTTTCTCGACCTTGTCGAGTTGCACTTCAACTTTTTCCTTCACGCTGGAAACGCTGGTCTTGACGGTATCGTTGGCCGCTTCGACCTGCTCGGTCACCAGCTTCTTGCCTTGCTTCTCGACGCTTTCGCCGGACTTGATCAGGTCTTTCAGGTAATCAGCACCTTCCTGACCTGCTTTGGAGTATGCGCCCAGACCCGCGAGCCAGATTTGACGTGCCGCATGCTTCACGTCGGTCAGCAGGGTGGCTTTCTCTTCAACTTTCTTCGCTGCAACTTTAGCCATGATTCGCCTCACGTTCTAAGTGGCGGGATAAACGCCCCCGGAGTGGGGAGTTGTAGGCAAGTTAGCGAGGAAAATTAGAAACCGCATACTAGGATGCGCAAATGCCGCTCAACCCTTGAGCGACTGGTCCAGCGTGCGCTCGATTTCCGCCTTGATCGAACCACCCAGCGCGGAGAGCAACAGCCCCAGGTTGAGGCGCACCCGCACCTGATCGGCCGCCACTTCGATGCTGCCATCGGCACCGCTGCGTTTGAATTCCAGCGTGTTGCCGGCCCAGCGATAGCGCACGTCATACTCGCTGGCCAGACGCTCGGCGAGCTGTTCGGCCTTGGCCCGTGCGGCCTCCAGTCCCAGGTTGTGCGGGCGTTCAACGGTGATGCGTGCCATGTCTGCTCCAGCTGCGGCATTGAGTCGCTCCACTCTACCAGCCCGGCGGCAGGCGGGCACCCCGTGCAGCACCCGCCAAGACAAAGCCACGGCGCAGGTTTAGAATGGCGCGCGATCTTTATCCGGTGAGAGCGACATGAGCGACCCGCGCAAGGCCCCAGAGCAGGAACCCACCACCCATTTCGGCTTCCAGGACGTCCCGGAAAGCCAGAAGGCGCAGAAAGTGGCCGAGGTGTTCCATTCCGTCGCCGCCAAGTACGACCTGATGAATGATGTGCTGTCCGGCGGCATGCACCGCCTGTGGAAGCGCTTCACCATCGAACTGTCCGGCGTGCGCCCGGGCAACCGCGTGCTGGATATTGCCGGCGGCACCGGTGACCTGGCTCGCCAGTTCTCTCGCCTGGTCGGTCCGACTGGCGAGGTGGTGCTGGCCGACATCAACGAGTCGATGCTCAAGGTCGGCCGCGACCGCCTGCTCGACAAGGGCGTGGCCGGCAACGTGCAGTTCGTCCAGGCCGATGCCGAGAAACTGCCGTTCCCCGACAACCACTTCGACGTGGTCACCATCGCCTTCGGCCTGCGCAACGTCACCCACAAGGAAGATGCCATTCGCTCCATGCTGCGCGTGCTTAAGCCGGGCGGACGCCTGCTGGTGCTGGAGTTCTCCAAGCCGGGCAACAAGCTGCTGGCCAAGGCCTACGACACCTACTCGTTCTCCTTCATGCCGCTGGCCGGCAAGCTGATCACCAACGACGCCGACAGCTACCGCTACCTGGCCGAGTCGATCCGCATGCACCCGGACCAGGAAACCCTCAAGGGTATGATGAGCGAGGCCGGCTTCGAGCGCGTGACCTACCACAACATGACTGGCGGAATCGTCGCCCTGCACCGCGGCATCAAGCCCTGAGGCCACGCCCATGCTGACCCAGGCGCTGCTGGCGGGAGTGGAAAGCGGCATCAACCGCGTGCTGGCACTGGATGCCACGGCGCTGCCGCGTCTGGCACCGCTGAGCGGCAAGGTGCTGGCCGTGCACTGCAGTAGCCCTGCAATGAGCCTCTACCTGCTGCCGGATGTCGACGGCCTGCACCTGGCCAGCCAGTGGCACGGCGAGATCAGCTGCAGCCTGCAGGCACCGGCCAGCAGTCTGGTGCGCCTGGCCCTGAGCCAGAACAAGACCGCCATCCTGCACCAGCCGGACGTTGAGCTGAGCGGCGACAGTGCCGCCCTGATGACCCTCGCTGGCATCCTCCAGGACCTGGAACTGGACTGGGAATACGAGCTGAGCCGCTGGCTCGGCCCGGTGGCCAGCCAACTGGTTGGCAGCCATGTGCGCAGCCGTCTCAACTGGGCCAGCCAGAGCGCCGGCAGCCTGCGCCAGAACCTGGCCGACTACCTCAGCGAAGAAGCCCGCAGCCTGGTCGGCCAGCGTGAAGCCGAAGCCCGCTTTGCCGAACTCGACCAGCTCAAGCTGGCCCTCGACCGTCTCGACGCGCGCATTGAGCGCCTCGTTCACAGAAGCACACCGAAAGCATGAAGCTGCTCGCCGCCCGCCGCCTGCTGCGCATCCAGCGCGTGGTCATCCGTTATCAGCTCGACGAGCTGCTGTTCGCCCTGCACCTGCCCCTGTGGATGCGCGTACTCGGCGCCCTGCTGCCGTGGCGCTGGCTGCCGCGCAAGCCCCTGGCCCTGAGCCGCGGCGAACGCCTGCGCCTGGCGCTGGAGGACCTCGGCCCGATCTTCATCAAGTTCGGCCAGCTGCTCTCCACCCGCCGCGACCTGCTGCCCCCGGATATCGCCGACGAACTGGCCCGGCTGCAGGATCAGGTGCCGCCCTTCCCCGCCGCCGAGTCCGTGGCGCGCATCGAGCAGCAACTGGGCGCCAAGGTTGGTGACGTCTTCGCCCGCTTCGAAACCGAACCCCTGGCCTCGGCCTCGATCGCCCAGGTCCACGCCGCGACGCTCAAAAGCGGCGAAGAAGTGGTGGTCAAGGTGATCCGCCCGAACCTGCGCCCGACCATCCGCCAGGATCTCGCATGGCTGTTCCTGCTCGCCCGCCTGGCCGAGAAAGCCTCCGCCGAGGCCCGCCGCCTGCGCCCGGTGGAAGTGGTCAGTGACTACGAAAAGACCATCTTCGACGAGCTCGACCTGCTCCGCGAAGCCGCCAATGCCAGCCAGCTGCGGCGCAACTTCGACGGCTCGCCGCTGCTCTACGTGCCGCAGGTGCACTGGGACCTGTGCCGGCCCAAGGTGCTGGTGATGGAACGCATCTACGGCATTCAGGTCACCGACCTGGCCACCCTGGCCGACCAGCGCACCGACATGAAACTGCTGGCCGAACGCGGCGTGGAAATTTTCTTCAC
>CALMID010000122.1 GCA_937863915.1 uncultured Pseudomonas sp. | reverse complement strand
CGGTCCAGCGCCACATGTCTTCTTCGTGCTCGGTCCAGGTGTCTTCCAGCACGCCACCTTCATAGGAGATGTGCAGCAGGTTGGCGTCCATGGAGTACGGCGACTTCTTCTTGCCGTGGCGCTCGATCGGAATGCCGTGGGTTTCGGCGTAATCCATCAGCTTCTCGCGGGACAGCAGGTCCCACTCGCGCCAGGGGGCGATCACTTTTACGCCCGGCTTGAGGGCATAGGCGCCCAGCTCGAAGCGCACCTGATCGTTACCCTTGCCGGTGGCGCCATGGGAGATGGCGTCGGCACCGGTCTCGTTGGCGATTTCGATCAGGCGCTTGGCGATCAGCGGACGGGCGATGGAGGTACCCAGCAGGTACTCGCCTTCGTAGACGGTGTTGGCGCGGAACATCGGGAAGACGAAATCGCGGACGAACTCTTCGCGCAGGTCGTCGATGTAGATTTCCTTCACGCCCAGGGCCTGGGCCTTGGCACGGGCTGGCTCGACTTCTTCGCCCTGACCGAGGTCAGCGGTGAAGGTCACGATTTCGCAGTTATAGGTGTCTTGCAGCCACTTGAGGATCACCGAGGTGTCCAGGCCACCGGAATAGGCCAGAACGACCTTCTTAACGTCCGTCATGCCATCAGCTCCACGGGGTTGTACGGAAAAGCGCACGATTCTACCGGTGGTAGACGCGCTTTTACAGGGGCGCGACACCTCGTGACGACAAAGCGACTGCTGCGAGTGGCTCAGGAGGTGGCTGCGGGTTCGCCGTTGGCCGCTGGGGCCGGTGCCTCTTCGGCTGCAGGCTCGCGCGACAGGGTGATGGTGACCCGGCGGTTTTTGGCCCGGTTGCTGGCGGAGTTGTTGGGCACCAGCGGATAGCGCTCGCCATGGAAGCGCAGGGTGATCTGCTCTTCGGCAATACCCTTGGATTTCAGGTATTCGAAGACCGCCAGGGCACGACGCCGCGAATGGTCACGGTTGAGCAGGCGATTGCCGCTGTTGTCGGAGTGGCCATCCAGCTGGATGCGGTTCACCGTCGGGTCGGCCTTGAGGTAGTCGAGGATGATGTCCAGCTTGGCCTGGCCCAGGTCATCCAGGGCAATACCGTTGGCAAAGCCAATCTGGGTGTTCTTGATCTGCTCGAAGTTCACCGGCAGCAGCTTGGTGTTGCAGGCCGCGAACTCGGCATAGGCCTTGGCGAAGTGCGTAGGCAACAGACGTACTTCGGTGCGATCGCCCTGCCAGCTCTGGTGGCGCACCAGTGGGCTGCGACCCTCCAGCAAGCCGGTGAGCAGGCGTGCGGCCTGGGCTTCGCTGGTTGCCAGCGGGGTGCTGCCAAGCTGTACCTTGACCGCCCCCAGGTTGATGTCGCCACGTCCCGGCTGCCAGGGGGCGGCGGCCGCCAGCAGGGTGGCCTGGCCCTGACCCAGCAGGCGCTCGCTGGCGCTGAGGCGGAAGATGGCCTGCTCGCCGGCCTTGCGCACGAATTCGCCACTGCCGAAATCCGCCACCGGCTGGCTCAGGCGGCACTCGAACTGATCGCCTTCGACTTGCCACTGGGCCTTTTCCAGACGGGTCTGGAAGGTCAGGGCAGTGGCCGGCAGGCTCAGTAGCAGGCCGAGCAGGGCGAATGTGGGCTGGTGCACGGTGCGCTCCAGAATGGGAAGGGTCGATGCCGTCAGTATCGGCGGCCGGCCGGCAAACTTGATGCTAGTGGCTGTTTGCATTTGGCGCAGCAATCGGGTCTGCGCCGATGCGTCAGTCGTCCCTGAGCGACCGCTGGCGGCCGGGCGGCGAAATTCGCTGCCCGGCAATCGGCCTTTTCCGGTAGCATTCGCCCACGTTTTGCCCGCCTGGAAAGCCTCCATGTCCGACCGTATTTCCCTGCTGCGCCCCGATGACTGGCACATCCACCTGCGTGACGGTGCCGCCCTGGCGCAGACCGTCGGTGATGCCGCACGCACCTTCGGCCGCGCCATCGTCATGCCCAATCTGGTGCCGCCGGTGCGCAATGCCGCCGAGGCCGATGTCTACCGCCAGCGCATTCTCGCGGCGCGTCCTGCCGGCAGCCGCTTCGAGCCGCTGATGGTGCTGTACCTCACCGACAACACCACGCCCGATGACGTACGCGGCGCCAAGGCCAGTGGTTTCGTGCATGCCGCCAAACTGTACCCGGCCGGGGCGACCACCAACTCCGATTCCGGGGTGACCAGCCTGGACAAGATCTTCCCGGCGCTCGAAGCCATGGCCGAGATCGGTCTGCCGCTGCTGGTGCACGGCGAGGTGACCCGCGCCGAAGTGGATGTGTTCGACCGTGAAAAACGCTTCATCGACGAGCAACTGACCCGCGTGGTCGAGCGCTTCCCGACTCTGCGTGTGGTTTTCGAGCACATCACCACCGCCGATGCCGCCGAGTTCGTCAAGGCGGCTCCGGCCAATGTCGGCGCCACCATCACGGCCCATCACCTGCTGTACAACCGCAACCACATGCTGGTTGGCGGTATCCGTCCGCATTTCTACTGCCTGCCGATTCTCAAGCGCGGCACCCACCAGCAGGCGCTGCTGGAGGCTGCCACCAGCGGCAATCCGAAGTTCTTCCTCGGAACCGACTCGGCACCGCATGCCAAGCACACCAAGGAAGCCGCCTGTGGTTGTGCCGGCTGCTACACCGCCTACGCCGCCATCGAGCTGTATGCCGAGGCGTTCGAGCAGCAGGGCGCCCTGGACAAGCTGGAAGCCTTTGCCAGCCACTACGGCGCGGACTTCTACGGCCTGCCGCGCAATACCGACCGCATCACCCTGGTGCGCGAGGAGTGGACGGCACCGGCCAGCCTGCCGTTCGGCGATTTTGAAGTCGTGCCGCTGCGGGCCAATGAACAGCTGCGCTGGAGACTCGTCAATGAGTGAAGATCTGGAGTACTACGAAGACGAGCTGGAGCCGCATAGCGGCGGCCTCAAGCCGCCGATGGCCCGGCGTTTCCGTGGCTACCTGCCGGTGGTGGTGGACGTCGAGACCGGTGGCTTCAACTCGGCCACCGATGCCCTGCTGGAAATTGCCGCGGTCACCATCGGCATGGACGAGGAGGGGCAGCTGTTTCCCGAGCACACCTACTTCTTCCGTATCGAGCCGTTCGCCGGTGCCAATATCGAGCAGGCGGCGCTGGACTTCACCGGCATCAAGCTGGATCACCCGCTGCGCATGGCGGTGAGTGAAGAGCACGCGCTGGGCGAAATCTTCCGCGGCATCCGCAAATCGCTGAAGGCCAATGGTTGCAAGCGGGCGATCCTGGTCGGTCACAACAGCAGTTTCGACCTCGGCTTCCTCAATGCCGCGGTCAATCGCACCGCGCTCAAGCGCAACCCGTTCCACCCGTTCTCCAGCTTCGACACCGCGACCCTGGCCGGCCTTGCCTATGGTCAGACCGTGCTGGCCAAGGCCTGCCAAGCAGCCGGCATCCCCTTCGACGGCAAGGAAGCGCATTCGGCGCGTTACGACACCGAGAAGACCGCCGAGCTGTTCTGCGGCATCGTCAACAGCTGGAAGCAGATGGGCGGCTGGATGGACGACGAGGACTGAGTGCGCTCGTCCTGATCGAAAACCCGGCCACGGCCGGGTTTTTTCTGCCTGCGGGTTGGCGACAGACTGACCGTTGGTCGGCGCACCCTCTGGCCAGAGTCAATCAACGGCCTGCATTCTTCGGGAGTGCTGTTGCGAATAAGTAGCGGATGCTTTGACAAGCATTCTCATTAAGATTAAGCTCTGCGCATACGCTTAATCAGGACTCATTCGCATGTACGTCTGCCTCTGCAACGGGATTACCGACGGCCAGATCCGCGAAGCCATCTATGAAGGCTGCTGCAGCTATCGCGAAGTGCGCGAAACCCTCGGTGTCGGCTCCCAGTGCGGTAAATGCGCCTGCCTGGCTAAGCAGATCGTGCGCGAAACCGTGAGCAACATGCACACCGCCCATGTCGGTCAGGTCGGCGTACAGACCTTCACGCCAGCGGCCTACGCGGTGGCGTGAGCATCAGCGATGGTAAAGACCGGGCCAGGCCCGGTTTTTTTGTCTGCCTTTCATGGAACAGCGTGGTGTGCGCTGGCCTGCAGGCTCCGGGTTAGCCAGCCCTGCGTTTGACAGTGAGGAGGTCGCGGACCAGACTCGGGCGTTACTCATTGGGCTTGATAGAGGCGCGGGTGATGAAAGGCGACAAGAAGGTCATTCAGCATCTGAACAAGATCCTTGGCAACGAACTGGTG
>CALMID010000121.1 GCA_937863915.1 uncultured Pseudomonas sp. | reverse complement strand
CGCCACCATCGTGCGCATGGTGGTGCAGATGGCGCGCAGCCTGGGTATCCGCTCGATTGCCGAAGGCGTCGAGGATGCCCAGGCCCGTGATTTCCTGCTGGCCAACCAGTGCGACGAAGGGCAGGGTTACTGGTTCAGCCGGCCACTGGCGGCAGCGTCGCTCAGTGCGTTGCTTGAGGCCGGTGGTGGGCACCTGCCGCCTTTAGCCTGAGTGGGGCGGGGTGCTTGGCTGCGGGTAGCGGCAGCCGGTAAGATGCGCGCTCAGTTTTTCACCACACCTTGAGTCAGGACGCCCGCCATGAGCATCAAATCGGACAAGTGGATTCGCCGCATGGCCCAGGAACACGGGATGATCGAGCCCTTCGTCGAGCGCCAGGTGCGCACCGAAGGCAGTGAGCGCCTGATTTCCTACGGGGTGTCCAGCTACGGCTACGACGTGCGCTGCGCCGACGAGTTCAAGGTGTTCACCAACATCCACTCGGCCACCGTCGACCCGAAGAACTTCGATGAGAAGAGCTTTGTCGATGTCAAAGGCCCGGTGTGCATCATTCCGCCGAACTCCTTTGCGCTGGCCCGTACCGTCGAGTACTTCCGCATCCCGCGCGACGTGCTGACCATCTGCCTGGGCAAGAGCACCTACGCGCGTTGCGGCATCATCGTCAACGTCACCCCGCTGGAGCCCGAGTGGGAAGGCCACGTGACCCTGGAATTTTCCAACACCACCACCCTGCCGGCGAAGATCTATGCCAACGAGGGTGTGGCGCAGATGCTGTTCCTGCAGTCAGACGAAGCCTGCGAGACGTCCTACGCCGACCGTGGCGGCAAGTACCAGGGTCAGACCGGCGTGACTCTGCCGAAAACCTGATGCAGACGCCCAGCTAAAAGCCGGGCAATGCCCGGCTTTTTCATGCCCGCTGTTTATGCGCGGGGCAGCTTCACTCGGCCTGACGCTTCACCAGACGCCGGTTGTCGAAAAGCTGGACCATCAGCGTGGCATACAGCGCCACGGCAATGAACAGGCCCATGCGGATGGCGAAGGCGCTGTAGACATCCTTGCCGCTGGCGCTGTCCTGCACCGACTGGCCGAGCAGCAGGATCAGGGTGGACAGGCTGTTGAGCCAGAACTTCGGGCTCAGTCGCGTGCGGCTCAGGGCATACAGCTTGCGCCCGACCAGCAGGATGAACAGCAGCATCCACAGGGCAAACATCCACAGGTGCGGAAAAATGCTCAGCAGGCTCCAGAACAGCATGGCCAGCAGGCCAGCCAGCAGGGTGGAGCCAAGCAGTTCGCGTCCGGCCTGGCGGGCATCGCTGGCGCAGGTCTGCTGCCCCAGATTGACCGCCTGCATGATCAGCGGCATGAAGCGGCTGGGGTCGATCAGGGCGAGCAGGTAGGCCGGCATGACCACCAGGGTGGCGCGCAGGGCTATCCAGCGGTGTTCACCTTCGGGCGCTGGCGCGGGCGGTGTCGGTGCACCCAGACCTACTGGCTCCGGGAACAGCCAGTGACTGAGCAGGCAGGCCAGGCTGGCCAGCAGCAGACCCTTGGCCAGCGCTTCGATGACGGTCATGGCCAGGCTGAATGAACTGGTGCCGGCCGCGGTGATCATGGTCAGGCCGATCACCAGAAAGGTGCTGAGCAGCGCATTGCCGCCGCGCAGTTGGAAGGCGAAACAGCCACTCAGGCACAGACCGACCAGCAGCACACCGGCCAGCGCCGCATGCTGCAGCAGTGGAATCAGCAACAGGCTGGCGCCGGTGGTCAGCATGATCAGTGCCGGCAGGGCCAGCACCGCCACGGGAGGTAGCGCCTGATTGCGCATGACCAGCAGAAGCAGAGCCAGCATCGGGGCGATAAAGGGCAGAGGCAGGGCCAGACCGAAACTGGCCACCAGCGCCAGGCTGGTGCCGGTGGCCAGGCGCAGCAGGCGTTGGGGGCGCGGATCGGCAGGCGTGCTCATCGCCGGCCTAGTAGGCGAACGACAGCCAGCTCATCAGCCGAAGGAACAGGCGACCGAGCGGGTTGAGTGGGTTGCCTTCGATCGGGAATGCCATCACCTCGGCCTGGCCACCGACGCGCAGCCCAGCCAGGGGTGGCAGCTCGCCCGGCGCGAATTCGATGATCACCGGAAAACGCTGGGCGGCCCGCAGCCAGTCGCGGCTGTTTTCCACGGTGGGCAGACTGCCGGGGGCGGTAGCCTGGCCGACACTTACGCCGTAACCGATGCTGCGGATGCGCCCGCTGAACACCTGGCCGGGCAGAGCGTCGAGGACGATGCGCACCGGCGAGCCGGTTTGCAGATGCCCCAGGTTGTTTTCCGTCATCTCGGCGCTGATCCAGACGTCGTTCAGGCCGATCAGGGTCATCACCGGGCTGCCGGCGCCGGCGAACTGGCCCACTTCCGTTCGCAGATCGGTAATCAGGCCGCTGGAGCGCGCGCGCACCTGGCTATTGCTCAAGTCCAGCTCGGCCTTCACCAGCGCGGCGGCGGCGCTTTGCAAGCGGGCGTTGTCT
Organism: uncultured Pseudomonas sp.; assembly: GCA_937863915.1. Classification (GTDB taxonomy): domain Bacteria; phylum Pseudomonadota; class Gammaproteobacteria; order Pseudomonadales; family Pseudomonadaceae; genus Aquipseudomonas. Next base: position 2,995 of record CALMID010000121.1, on the reverse strand, counting down.
TCGCCGCTGCCACCTTCCTGCTCGCGCGCGCGCTGCACCTCGGCGCGGGCAGCGGCAACCCTGCTCACGGCTTCGCTGAAGGTGGCGCGGGAGACTTCCAGGCGGCGCAGGGAGATGGTGCCGCTGTCCTCGCGATACAGGCGTTCGAGGCGGTCACGATCCTGGCGCGCCTTGAGTTCATTGGCTTCGGCGGCCTGCAGGTTGCCGATGGCCGAGTCGATGCCGGCGGTATTGGCGCCGATCTGCCGGCGCATGGCTTCGAGGTCGGCGCGGGCACGGTCGGCGGCGATCTGGTAATTACGGCGGTCGATCTCGAACAGCAGCTGGCCGGCTTCGACGCGCTGGTTGTCATGCACGTGCACGGCGGTAACACGACCGGCGACTTCGGCCGCCACCGGCACGACGAAGGCCTGTACCCGCGCCTGCTGGGTGTAAGGCGTGTAGCGGTCGGCCAGCAGGTACCAGAGCAGGCTCAGACCGATGACGATGGCCACGCCAGTGGCGCCCCGTTTGGCTGGGTCGGTCTTGGCGGGGGAGGCCTGTTTGCTGGGGCGAGCGTCGGTCATGGCTGAGCGTCTTGTGCGGAAGCGGGGGCTTGAGTGTCATCCAGCAGATCGTCCCAGTCGGTACGCTGTTGCATCTGCTGGCGGGTGGCGTCGTCGAGCAGTGGCTGGTTGCGGTACCAGCCGCCACCGAGCGCCTTGTACAGGGCGATCAGGTTGCTGACGGCGCTGCTGCGGCTGAGCAGGTAGCTGTCCTGCTGCACGAACAGGGCACGCTGGGCATCCAGTACGCGCTGGAAGTCGGAGTAGCCTTCGCGGTACTGGGCGGTGGCCAGGGTCAGCGAGCGGTTGGCCGAGAAGGCCGCTTCGCGCAGGATGCGTTCGCGCTCCAGAGCTTTGCTCAGCCCGGTGGCGGCGTCGTCTGCCTCGCGTGCTGCCTGGCGCACGCTGTCGCGGTAGCTCTCGATCAGTTGCTGCAGGCGGGCGTCCTGCACGCGGATGTTGTTCTTGATGGCACCGTGGTCGAACAGGTTCCAGCGCAGGCTGGGACCAGCCCCGGTGTCCAGGCTGCTGGAACTGCCACTCAACGAGGAGGCTGACCAGCCGATGCTGCCGAGCAGGCTGATGGCCGGATACAGGTCGGTTTCGGCGATGCCGACCCGCGCCGACTGGGCGGCTACCTGCAGTTCGGCGGCGCGGATATCGGGGCGGCGCAGCAGCAGGTTGGCTGGCACGTCATCGAGGATGGCCTGATCGAGCAAGGGGATCAGTCCGGTCTTTTCCTCCAGCCGGCTCAGCGGTCCGGGCGCCTGGCCGATCAGTACAGACAGGGCATTGCGCGTCTGGCGCACCTGCGCCTCGAATTCCGGAACGCTGCTGAGGGTGCCCAGGTACTGGGTCTTGGCCTGTTGCAGGTCGAGCTCATCACTGTTGCCGCTGGCGAAGAGCCGTTCGGTAATCTCGAAACTGCGCTTCTGCCGCTTGGCGTTCTCGCGGGCAATGCGCAGACGCGCTTCGGCGGTGCGCAGAGCGAAATAGGTTTCGGCGACCTGGGCGCGCAAGAGCACCAGCAGGTCTTCGTAGTTGGCCTGGGCGGCGAAGAAGGCAGCGTCGGCCGATTCGATGGCGCGGCTGAAGCGGCCCCAGAAGTCCAGTTCCCAGCCCACATCAAAGCCGGCGCTGTATTGCCACAGGCTGCTGTCCTGCGGGTTTCGGCCGCCGGACTGGTTGCGGTCGAGGTACAGGCGTTCGGCACTGGCCTGTTGCACCTGCGGATAGCGCCCGCTCTCGGCAATACCCAGCTGGGCACGCGCCTCGATCACGCGCAGGCCGGCGATCTTCAGGTTGCTGTTGTTCGCATCCGCCTCGGCAATCAGGCGATCGAGGACCGGGTCGTTGAAGGTCCGCCACCACTGGCGATTGTCCGGCTGGGTGCGCTGCTGGCTGACCTGGTTGATGGCTTCGCTGTTCCAGCCATCCAGCCAGGTGACGGACGGGGACTGAAAATCAGGCCCCAGACGCACGCAGCCGCTCAGCGCCAGGGCGCCGAGCGCAAGCGGGAGCTGCGCACGCCGGCGCATGCGGGCGGTCATTGCCGAGGTGCGTTGCTGTCGTTTGCGGCGCTCTGTTCGTTCTGGTCTTCGACCCACTGCCAGAACAGCTGGTAGCCGACCCCGAGAATCACCGGGCCGATGAACAGACCGATGATGCCGTTGCTCACCATGCCGCCGAGGGCGCCGATCAGTACCACCGGCATCGGTACATCAACGCCACGGCCCAGCAGCAGAGGTTTTAGTACGTTGTCGGCCAGTCCTGCCACGAAGGTGTAGATGGCGAAAGCGATGGATGCCACGCTGGCACCTTCGGTAGCAAATACATAGGCAATCACCGGAATGGTGATCAGCGTGGCGGGTAGCTGCATGATGCCAAGCAGCAGGACCGCCAGGGCGAGCAGGCCGGCCCCCGGTATGCCCATGACGACAAAGCCGGCGCCGATCAGCAGCATCTGGATAAAGGCGATACCGACCACGCCCTGGGCGACGGCGCGAATGGTGGCGGTACAGAGTTCAGCGATTTTCGGGCCTTTTTCGGCGCCGGAGATGCGGGAAAAAATCTGTACGGCGCTGCGGCTGCCGCTGTCACCGAAGGCCATGAAAATACCGGCGATGATCAGGGCGAAGATGAACACCAGAAAGCCCATGCCGATGCCGGCCAGCTTGCCGAGCACTTCCAGGCTGACACCCTTGAGTTGTGGGGCGACTTTCTTCAGCAGGCTGGTCAGGTCGGTGGAGGCCTGCAGCCACAGGTCATGCAGCTGCTGGCCGATCAATGGCCAGCTGGCCACGGATTCGGCAGGGCGGGGGATGTGCATCTCGCCACTCTTGACCAGGACGATTGTGTTTTCGATCGACTCGGCCATGGAGGCGCCGAGCAGATACACGGGTACCAGCAGGATGGCGATGCTGAGCACCACCAGCGCGGTAGCGGCGCGA
>CALMID010000120.1 GCA_937863915.1 uncultured Pseudomonas sp. | reverse complement strand
TCTTGCTGAACGCTCTTCTGCGGCCACCAAACAGATTGAAGCGCTGGTAAAAACCATCCAGACGGATACCAACGAAGCGGTAGCCTCGATGGAACAGACCACTGCCGAGGTGGTGCGCGGTGCCCGTCTTGCACAGGACGCCGGTGTGGCACTCGAAGAGATCGAGAACGTATCGACCACACTCGCCGAGTTGATCCAGAACATCTCGAACGCCGCGCGCCAGCAGGCATCATCTGCCGGTCATATTTCCAATACGATGAACGTCATCCAGGAAATCACCTCGCAAACTTCTGCCGGTACCAACGCGACAGCACGCGCTATCGGGCACCTCGCCGAGATGGCCGTTGACCTGCGCGATTCTGTACAGGGCTTCAAACTGCCGGACGAAGTCTCTCGCCAGGCAGAGGCTGCGGGCATGCACATGATGGAAGCCGAGGACGAACGGCTCTCCCTGAGCTGATAATGACAGGCCGGCCCATGTCGGGCCTGCCTTGTGTATGCCGGTTGGTAATGCCATGACAGCGCGCCCTCCTGTTCCGCCGAACCGCGATACAACCCGCGAGAAAGCGCGCGCACCGGGTGGCTGGTCCATGCAGTCGCTGCCCGAGCTGGGTGAAGAGGATTTTGCCCGCTGGCGCAAGTTGTTGGAGGAGAGGACCGGCATTCATCTGGTGCCCCAGCAAAAGGCTTTCCTGCAATCGCAGTTGACCATCCGCACCAGGGAGCTGGGAAATATCACCTTCGACCAGTATTACAGCAGCCTGCACGAGGGGCTTGCCAGCGTGGTCGAGTGGTCAACGCTGATGGCCAGGCTGGTGGTCTAGGAACCCAGTTTTTTCCGGCACCAGCCGTCGTTTGATTTCATTCGCGACTATGTCAACCGCCGGATAGCCACTGGTGACATCACGGATTCGTTCGATATTTGGAGTGTGGGTTGCGCGACGGGCGAGGAACCCTACACCCTCGCGATGATTGTGAACGAATGTTTCGAAGCGGCGTCGCTGAAAAGTTACTGGGGTGTTACAGGAATGGACATCTCGATGCCGGCACTGAATTTTGCCAGGCAGGGCATCTATTCCCGGCGCAAGCTTGACATGATTCCGCCGGAATTGCGCGAGCGTTATTTCAGCGAATATGACCAGTTGCGCAGCCAGATTTCATCTTCGATGCGCGAGCGGGTCTGTTTTACCAGTGGCAATGTCATCGAACTGAAGAAAATGCCGATGGTGAAGATGGATGTCATCTCCTGCAACAACATGCTGATCTATTTCCGTCGCTGGAGACGGCGCAAGATTCTCAACAGTCTGGCCGAACGGTTAAAGAAGGGCGGGATCCTGTTAATCGGGCTGGGCGAAATTGTCGACTGGGAACATCCGTTGCTTGAACCGGTGCGTGATGACGGTGTCCAGGCGTATGTTTGCGTGAAATAAATAATTTACACGGCCGGATAAAAGGTAAATCCGGCAACAACGGGAGTGGGTCATGGCCGAAAGAAGAAATTTTACCGCGCTCGACTGGGTGGCAGGTGAAATTGGCGAAACGCTCAAGCAAGCCAGTGATGCACTGGAGGCTTATGTCGGCAATATTGATGACGCAACGCGCATAAGGTTCTGCCTTAACCATATTCATCAGGTGTTCAACATCCTGCAGATGGTTGAGCTGCATGGTGGGGCTTTGCTAGCCGAAGAAATGGAAAAGCTTGCGCAGGCGCTCATTGACAAGACAGTGACCAACAGGGCAGATGCGTGTGAAGTGCTGATGCGCGCTATCCTCCAGTTGCCAGTCTATCTTGATCGGGTCAAACAGGCCCGTTCGGACGATCCGGCTTCGCTGATGTCGCTCCTCAAT
>CALMID010000119.1 GCA_937863915.1 uncultured Pseudomonas sp. | reverse complement strand
TCACCAGACGGTGGTAGTTGTGCATCCAGGAATTGGTGCTGCGTACATGGCGGCGACCGATCAGCAGCAGTTCGCCACCGGCCGGCTGCGCTTGGGCCGCAAAGCGCGACAGGTCGCCGAGCAGCAGCGCCGGCGCGGCCTGCACCTGCTTGTCGGCGGTTTTCAGGCGCGCGGCCAGGTTGGGTTTGAGCGGGCCGAGGTCGATACCGTGAGGCGCATCGCGCAGCGCCGCCAGGCTGAGCTTGTGCTCGCTCTTGTCGCCGTAGGGGCCAAAGCGCAGGCCCATGTCGATCATCTGTTGCGGCGCCATGGTCGGCTTCAGCTCCACACCGGTGCGGGCGGCGAAGGCCTTGGCCAGGCCGATGAAGATTTCCCAGTCATGCAGCACGCCCTCGGGCTTGGGCAGCACCGCCTCGTTGAAGCGGGTGACATTGCGCACGGCAAAGACGTTGAAGGTAGTGTCGTAGTGATCATGCTCCAGCGGCGCGGTCGGCGGCAGGATCAGGTCGGCGTAGCGGGTGGTTTCGTTGATGTACAGGTCCACCGAGACCATGAACTCCAGCCCTTCCAGCGCCTGCTCCAGCTGCCGGCCATTGGGCGTGGACAGCACCGGATTGCCGGCCACCGTGACCAGCGCGCGCACCTGCCCTTCGCCGGGCGTCAGCATTTCCTCGGCCAGCGCCGCCACCGGCAGTTCGCCACCATATTCCGGCAGGCCGGACACGCGGCTCTGCCAGCGGTTGAAACTGCCACCGGAGGTGGCCGCCACCAGGTCCACCGCCGGCGAGGTGCAGAGCACGCCGCCCTCGCGGTCGAGGTTGCCGGTGACCAAATTGATCAGTTGCACCAGCCACTGACACAGGGTGCCGAAGGCCTGGGTGGAAACGCCCATGCGTCCGTAACAGACCGCCTTGTCGGCGGCGGCGAACTCCCGAGCCAGCTGGCGGATGGTGCCGGCGTCGACACCACAACGCGGCGCCATGGCTTCGGCCGTGAACGACGCGATGGCCGCGCGCACTTCATCCAGCCCCACCACCGGCAGGTGGGTGGCGCGCCCGAGGTTTTCCTCCAGCAGGGTATTGAGCAGGCCCAGCAGCAGCGCGGCGTCCTGCCCCGGACGGATGAACAGGTGCTGATCGGCGATGGCCGCCGTCTCGCTGCGCCGGGGATCGACCACCACCAGCTTGCCGCCGCGCTTCTGGATGGCCTTGAGGCGCTTCTCCACATCCGGCACGGTCATGATGCTGCCATTGGAGGCCAGCGGGTTGCCGCCGAGGATCAGCATGAAGTCGGTGTGGTCGATGTCCGGAATCGGAATCAGCAGACCATGACCGTACATCTGCAGGCTGGTCAGGTGATGCGGCAACTGGTCCACCGAAGTGGCCGAGAAGCGGTTGCGCGTCTTCAGCAGGCCGAGGAAGTAGTTGCTGTGGGTCATCAGCCCGTAGTTGTGCACGCTGGGGTTGCCCTGATACACCGCCACGGCATTCTGCCCATGGGCCGCCTGAATCGTACTCAGGCGCTCGGCGACCAGCTCGAAGGCCTCATCCCAGCCAATGGCCTGCCACTCGCTGCCGATCCGGCGCATGGGCTGGCGCAGGCGGTCCGGGTCATTCTGGATATCCTGCAGGGCGACCGCCTTCGGGCAGATATGGCCGCGGCTGAAGCTGTCCTGGGCATCGCCCTTGATCGACAGGATCTGCACGCCGCCCTGCTCATCGGGGGCGGTCTCGATGGTCAGGCCGCAGATGGCCTCGCACAGGTGGCAGGCACGGTGATGCTGGGTCTTGCTCATGGCTAACCTCATTTTTGTAAGCGAGACGACCGGTCGGGTCAGTCCATGCCCGCCAATCTAAGAAGCCAGGGCCCTGCTGACCAGCCCTATCGTGACAGCTGAATCCCCCATCATCAGGCCGGTCGATGGACGGGCAGTGCCTGATTTGCGCCGCCGCGTCATTTCCTTATAAGATCCCGGCCTTCCTGTTTGTCGCCCCCGCGCGGCTTGTGCCGCGGGTTTCGCCGTTTTCCCCGCAAAACCGAACCCCCGGCCTGCACCCTTCCAGCAGTTAAGGTACGACCATGAGCGTTAGGCATTTTCTCTCGTTGACGGATTTCAGCCCCCAGGAACTGGTGGCGCTGATCCGCCGCGGCATCGAGCTGAAAGACCTGAGAAACAAGGGCGTACTGCTGGAGCCGCTGAAAAACCGCGTGCTGGGCATGATCTTCGAGAAAGCCTCGACCCGTACCCGCCTGTCCTTCGAGGCCGGCATGATCCAGCTCGGCGGCCAGGCCATCTTCCTCTCGCCGCGCGACACCCAGCTGGGCCGTGGCGAGCCGATCAGCGACACCGCCATCGTCATGTCGCGCATGCTCGATGCGGTGATGATCCGCACCTACGCCCACAGCACCCTGACCGATTTTGCCGCGCACTCGACCGTGCCGGTCATCAACGGTCTGTCGGACGACCTGCATCCGTGCCAGCTGCTGGCCGACATGCAGACCTTCCGCGAAGCGCGCGGTAGCATCGCCGGCAAGACGGTGGCCTGGATCGGTGATGGCAACAACATGTGCAACACCTACCTGGAAGCGGCCGTGCAGTTCGACTTCCAGCTGAACATCGCCTGCCCGGAAGGCTACGAGCCCAAGGCCGAGTTCCTCGCGCTGGCCGGTGATCGCGCGCGGATCATCCGCGACCCGCTGGAAGCCGTGCGCGGCGCCCATCTGGTCAGCACCGACGTGTGGGCCTCGATGGGTCAGGAAGAGGAAATGGCCATCCGCCAGAAAGCGTTTGCGCCCTACCAGGTGACCCGTGGCCTGCTGGATGCCGCCGATCCGTCAGTGATCTTCCTGCACTGCCTGCCGGCCCACCGCGGTGAAGAAATCAGCCACGACCTGCTGGACGACCCGCGTTCGCTGGCCTGGGATCAGGCGGAAAACCGCCTGCACGCGCAGAAGGCCCTGCTCGAACTGCTCGTCGAACACGCCCACCGGGTCTGAACATGAATCAGACTGCCCCGCTGTTGCTGCTGCGTGACCTGGTCTGCGGCTATCAGGAGCAGAAGGTGGTGCAGGAACTCAATCTGCACCTCAAGCAAGGTGATATCGGTTGCCTGCTCGGCCCGTCGGGCTGCGGCAAGACCACCACGCTGCGCGCCATCGCCGGCTTCGAGCCCGTCCAGGCAGGCGCCATCGAACTCAATGGCGAAGTGATCTCCAAGGCCGGCTTTACCCTGGCCCCGGAGAAACGCCGCATCGGCATGGTGTTTCAGGATTACGCGCTGTTCCCCCACCTGTCGGTGGAAGACAACGTCGCCTTCGGTATCCACCGCGATCCAAATGCCGCGCGGATCACCGCCGAGCTGCTCGATCTGGTCAAGCTGGGCGCGCTGGCCAAGCGCTTTCCCCATGAGCTGTCCGGTGGCCAGCAGCAGCGCGTGGCTCTGGCCCGTGCCCTGGCCCCACACCCGGCGCTGCTCCTGCTGGACGAGCCCTTCTCCAACCTCGATGGCGAACTGCGCCGCCGCCTGAGCCAGGAGGTTCGCGAGATCCTCAAGGCCCGCGGCACCAGCGCCATTCTGGTGACCCACGATCAGGAAGAAGCCTTCGCCGTCAGCGACCATATCGGCGTGTTCAACGCCGGCCGCCTGCAGCAATGGGACACCCCGTTCAACCTGTACCACGAGCCGCTGACGCCCTTCGTCGCCAGTTTTATCGGCCAGGGTTACTTCATTCGCGGTCAGGTACTCAGCCCGGACACGGTGCAGACCGAACTGGGCGTGCTGCGCGGCAACCGCGCCTACAACCTGGCCAGCGGCAGCGCGGTGGACGTTCTGCTGCGCCCCGACGATATCGTCTACAGCGAAGACAGCCCGCTCAAGGCGCGCATCAGCGGCAAGACCTTCCTCGGCGCCGCCACCCTCTACCGCCTGCAGCTGCCCACCGGCTCGCTGCTGGAGGCCATCTTCCCCAGCCATGCCGACCACCAGCCGGGCGAAGAAGTCGGCATTCGCGTGGCGGCCGATCACCTGGTGCTGTTCCCCGCTCAGGGCAGCGTGGCCGCGCACCTGCCCCTGGGCGAGTCCAGCGTGCGCCGCTTCAGCAGCGACACCTGACCCGCGATTCAGAACCTGTCTACGATCTTCTGGATTAGAGCCAGACAAGGCAAAAACGGTCGAGGAAGCGCAGTT
>CALMID010000118.1 GCA_937863915.1 uncultured Pseudomonas sp. | reverse complement strand
GTCGCGCTTGGTCCGCGCATGCACCACCAGTTGCGCCGCCCCGCCATCGACTAGAGCACGCGCGCAGTCCAAGGCTCCATCCGGGGCGTCATAGCCCAGGCGCATCTTCGCCGTCACTGGTATCGCCGCCGGCACCGCGCGTCGCACCTCGGTGAGAATGCGATGGAGCAGTTCAGGCTCATTGAGCAGCACCGCTCCGCCACGCGACTTGTTCACCGTCTTGGCCGGGCAGCCGAAATTCAGGTCGATGACAGGCGCACCCAGCTCGCAGGCATAGGCGGCGTTGTCAGCCAGACAGGCCGGATCGGAGCCCAGCAGCTGCACGCGCATCGGCGTGCCGGCACGGGTCTGCGAGCCGTGCGCCAGCTCCGGCGCCAGCTTGTAGAAGGCCGAGGCCGGCAGCAGACGGTCAGAGACGCGGATGAACTCGGTCACGCACCAGTCGATGCCACCGGCACGCGTCAGCACGTCGCGAAGGATTTCGTCGACCAGCCCCTCCATCGGGGCCAAGGCGATTTGCACGGCAACAGTCTCGGCAAGCAAACGGGGCGGCGATTCTAGCAGGGCGCGACGGCAAAACCCCGTTTACAGCTCCAGTGGATAGCGTTCCAGCAGCGCCCGGCCATAACCCTCGACGAACTCCGCCGGCATGCGCTTGGGCTTGCCGCTGGACAGTTCGATGCAGACGAAGGTGGTCTGCGCGCGCAGCAGCGTCAGGTCATCGGCCGGACGCTTGAGCTGGAAGTGTCGGGTCATCTTCAGGCGCTGATCGGACTCGACAATCCAGGTCGCCATCTGCAGTTGGTCACCCTCGTAGGCGCTGGCCAGGTAATCAATCTCGTGGCGCAGCACCGCCATGGCGCGGTCCAGTCGGCGGTACTCGGCCAGGTCCAGCCCAAGACTCTGCGAATGACGCCAGGCGCAGCGCTCCAGCCAGCTGACGTAGACCGCGTTGTTGGCATGGCCGAGGCCATCGATATCCTCGGACTGCACGACGATGTCGATGACAAACGGGTCAGGCAGCGTCCAGCTCACGGGCGACGCTCCAGGGTCGAGACGATATCGCGGGCCTCGGCGGCCAGCTGGGTGATCTGGTCCCAGGCACGCGCCTTGACCAGATTCTCCGGGGCAATCCAGGTGCCGCCGACACAGGCCACATTGGGCAGGCGCAGGAAGCTCAGCAGGTTGTCCGGGGTGATGCCGCCGGTGGGACAGAAGCGGATGCCGGTGAACGGGCCCTTGAAGCTTTTCAGCATCTTCACGCTGGTGGCGCCATTGGCCGGAAACAGCTTGAGCGAGCGGTAGCCATACTCCAGGGCCAGCAACACCTCGGACGGCGTCATCACCGCCGGCAGATACGGCAGCCCGGAATCATCGGCTGCCGCGGCCAGACGTTCGGTGCAACCGGGGCTGACGGCGAACTGGGCACCGGCATCGCGGGCCTCGCTGAACTGCTCGGCATGGATGACCGTGCCGGCGCCGACCAGCAAGTCCGGCACAGCCTGGCGGATCGCCTGCAGGGCATCCAGCGCGCCCGGCGTGCGCAGGGTCACCTCCAGCACCTCGATGCCACCAGCCTTGAGCGCCAGGGCCAGGTCGACGGCCAGGCCGACATCCTCGATCACCAGCACCGGCAATACCGGGCGGGCACGCTGCAACACCTGATCCATCGTCAACATCATCACTCTCCTGCGTCGAACCAGCTGGCCCCGCGATCGGCGGGCCCGACTAAACGGCGTTGATTGGCAAACAGCTCCAGGCCGTAACCGGCTGCCTGCGCTTCACTGGCACTGGCCGGCACCCGCTGTGCCAGCTCCGCCTCACTCACCTCCAGGTGCAGGGTCCCGGCCGCCGCATCCAGGCTCAGCCAGTCGCCATCCCGCACCCTGGCCAGCAAGCCGCCGCAGGCGGCTTCAGGCGTCAGGTGCAAGGCCGCCGGCACCTGGCCGGAGGCGCCGGACAGCCGGCCATCGGTCACCAGTGCGACCCGCAGTCCCTGCTGCTGCAGATTGGCCAGCAAGGGCATCAGCTTGTGCAGCTCGGGCATGCCGTTGGCTCGTGGTCCTTGGAAGCGCACGACCAGCACCAGGTCACCGCTGAACTCGCCGGCCGCATAGGCACGCTGCACCGCCGCCTCGCTGTCGAACACCCTTGCCTGCGCCCGCACCTGCCAGGCTGACTGCGGAATCGCCGAGGTCTTGAGCATGGCCCGGCCAAGATTGCCCTGCAGCAGGACCAGGCCGCCCTCGGCGGCAAAGGGCGTCGCCAGGGGCTGCAGGATGTCTGGCGCAATCGTTTCAGCCGGCACCCCGCGCCAGCTCAGCCGGCCCTGATCCAGCCAGGCCTCGCGGGCATAGTCGGCCAGGCTGTCACCGGCCACGGTGGCCACCTCGCCATGCAGCAGGCCGCCTTCGAGCAGCTGGCGGATCAGCCAGGCAGGGCCGCCGGCCGCTTGAAACTGGTTCACGTCCGCCGCGCCATTGGGGTAGACCCTCGCCAGCAGCGGCACCACCTTCGACAGCGCGGCAATATCGTCCCAGCTCAGTTCATAACCTGCCGCCTGGGCAATCGCCGGCAGGTGCAGGGTGTGGTTGGTCGAACCGCCACTGG
>CALMID010000117.1 GCA_937863915.1 uncultured Pseudomonas sp. | reverse complement strand
TTCCACGGCCGCGGCCTGTATCTGCTGCGTCAGCTGTGCGCCGACCTGCAGTTCGCCGGCACCGGCAACCAGGTCACCGCCACCCTGCAATGGTGATAACCATCGGGCTCAGCCGCGGCCGTGGCGCTCGCGAAACTGTGCCGGCGGCATGCCCTCCCAGCGTTTGAACGCCCGGCGGAAATTGGCGATATCCGTATAGCCAAGGGTATAGGCGATCTCCTCGATGCTCAGGTGCCCGGCCTGCAGATGGGCCACCGCCAGGGTATGGCGCACTTCTTCGAGAATCGTCTTGAACGAAGTGCCCTCCTCCAGCAGGCGCCGGTGCAGGGTGCGCGGGGTCAGGTGGAACAGGCGCGCGGTGACGTTCAGGCTGGGAAAGCCATTCTGCTTTTCCAGCATCACCCGCCGCACCCGCGCACTCATCGACACGGCCTGCTGCAGCTTGTCCAGCTCGCGCTGGCAGATCAGCTCCGCCTCGCGAAACGACGCCGGGTCGGCCATTTTCAGCGGCAGGTCGAGCAGCGCGAGCGGCAGGGTGAAGCCGGCCCACTCCGCGTCGTAGGCCACCTCGCAGCGGAACATCTCCTCGGCCAGTTCGGCATAACTCGGACGGGCAAACGGAAAGCTGACCCGGGTCAGCGCATAACCGCCCAGAGTGATGGCATCGAACACGTTCTTGATGGCCAGCACGATGGCTTCCAGCACCGGGCGCTGGATATCCCCCAGGGCATAGCTGGGAGTGAAGAGGATGTGCGCCGATTCGTCATCCTGGCGCAGGCTGACCACCACCAGACTGGTGCGCAAACACAGGTAGCGTTCCACCAGTTGCAGAGCCTGGCGCACCGAGCCGCTCTGCATGGCGGCATAGCCGAGGATGCCGTGGGTATTGACCACCAGCCGCTCGCCCACCAGCAGGCCGAAGGCGCCCTCGCCGGTATTGTCCAGCGCATCCTGAATCAGCTGGCAGAAGCTGCCGAAGTCCGGCTGAAAACCCGCGTCGTTGAGCTGCGCCTCGCTCAACCGGCTACGCGCCAGCCAGGCCGAAACGTCGGCGCCCATGGCGGTCAGTTGCTCGGCAACCTGCCGCAGGTATTGCACGGGAAGGGTGAAGTCCTGCACGGCACGGGCCTCGGGAGTGAAAGTCTGCTCCGGCAAAATTGTCAATAAATGACCCATAGAATGTCAATCGCGAACCTCCAGCGCCGGGCGACCGGGACTTAGCCTGTCACCGTCCCAAGCCTCTCCAGCGAACAAGTACAACCGGAGGACGCATGTTTTCACTGTTTGCCAAGAAGGGTCCGACCACGGCCACCATCAATGGTCAGGCGATCCCCGTCGAACCCAAGGAAACCCTGCTGCAGGCTGCCCTGCGCGCCGGCATCGATTTCCCCCACAGCTGCCGCGTGGGGGGTTGTGCCGCCTGCAAATGCCAGCTGGTCGCCGGCCAGGTCAGGGAACTGACCGAAACCGGCTACCTGCTCTCCGACGAGGAGCTGGATCAGGGCTACATCCTCGCCTGCCAGAGCGTGCCGAAAAACGATATCCGCGTCAGCGTCGACCTCAGCCAGCAGCAAGCCCGGCGCACGGTCAAAGGGCGCATCATCGGCCAGGAAAAACTCACCCATGACATCACCCGCCTGGTCGTGCAGCTGGAGCAGAGCCTGCCGTACAAGGCCGGCCAG
>CALMID010000116.1 GCA_937863915.1 uncultured Pseudomonas sp. | reverse complement strand
TGGACTGCGGCAGGCGGCGTCTTATCGTCGCGACCGCAGCCGTGGGCGGGGTCGGCGCGGTTGGCGCGCTGGTTCCGTTCGTCTCCAGCTTGCTTCCGTCCGAGCGTGCCAAAGCAGCAGGCGCTCCGGTAGAAGCCGATATCAGCAAGCTCGAACCCGGTCAAATGATGACCGTTGAGTGGCGTGGCAAGCCGGTGTGGATCATCAACCGCAATAAGGACATGCTCGACACCTTGCCGAAGCTGAACGATGCTGTGGCTGATCCCGCGTCCGACAAAAACCAGCAACCCGAATACGCCAAGAACCCGACGCGTTCCATCAAGCCGGAAGTTCTGGTGGTGGTAGGTATTTGTACACACTTGGGCTGCTCGCCGTCCAATAAGTTCAAGAAGGGTGCTGAAGAGGGGATGCCTGGCGACTGGCTGGGTGGTTTCATCTGCCCCTGCCACGGTTCGACCTTCGACTTCGCTGGCCGCGTCTTCAAGGCCAAGCCGGCGCCGACCAATCTCGAAGTTCCGCCGCACGTGTATCTGTCCGATACGCGTATTCTGATCGGCGAAGACAAGAAGGGGGCATAACATGGCTGGCGGCACTTACGAAAAGTACAAGTCTGACGGTTCCATCGGCGGCAACGTCCTGGAATGGTTTGATGCGCGTTTCCCGGCCACTTCCATGTGGAAGGGCCACCTCTCCGAGTACTACGCACCGAAGAACTTCAACTTCTGGTATTTCTTTGGTTCGCTGGCGCTGCTGGTTCTGGTTATCCAGATCGTTACCGGCATTTTCCTGGTCATGCACTACAAGCCGGATGCAGCCCTGAACGCCAGCGGCGTGCCGGTGGCCTTCGCTTCCGTCGAGTACATCATGCGCGATGTGGCCGGTGGCTGGATCATCCGTTACATGCACTCCACCGGTGCTTCGGCCTTCTTCATCGTGGTTTACCTGCATATGTTCCGTGGCCTGCTCTACGGTTCCTATCGCAAGCCGCGTGAGCTGACCTGGCTGTTCGGCGTTGGCATCTTCCTGGTGCTGATGGGCGAAGCCTTCTTCGGCTATCTGCTCCCGTGGGGTCAGATGTCCTACTGGGGTGCTCAGGTTATCGTTAACCTCTTCTCGGCGATTCCTGTCATCGGGCCGGATCTCTCGATCATCATCCGTGGCGACTTCGTCGTTGGTGATGCGACCCTGAACCGCTTCTTCTCCTTCCACGTCATTGCTTTCCCGCTCGTTCTGCTCGGTCTGGTGGCTGCCCACGTTCTGGCGCTGCACGAAACCGGCTCGAACAACCCGGACGGTATCG
>CALMID010000115.1 GCA_937863915.1 uncultured Pseudomonas sp. | reverse complement strand
TCGACGATCCAGTCCGCGGTCTTGATCACGTCCAGGTTGTGCTCGATGACCACCACGGTGTTGCCGTGGTCGCGCAGACGGTGCAGTACATCGAGTAGCTGCTGAATATCGGCAAAATGCAGGCCGGTAGTAGGCTCGTCGAGGATGTACAGGGTCTTGCCGGTATCGCGCTTGGACAGCTCGCGCGATAGCTTGACCCGCTGCGCCTCGCCGCCGGAAAGCGTGGTGGCGCTCTGGCCGAGCTTGATGTAGGAGAGGCCTACGTCGATCAGGGTCTGCAGCTTGCGCGCGATGGCGGGTACGGCATCGAAGAAGGCCCGCGCTTCCTCGATGGTCATGTCGAGGACCTCGGTGATGCTCTTGCCCTTGTACTTCACTTCCAAGGTTTCGCGGTTGTAGCGTTTGCCCTTGCACAGGTCGCAGGGCACGTAGATGTCCGGCAGGAAATGCATCTCCACCTTGATCACGCCATCGCCCTGACAGGCCTCGCAGCGGCCGCCCTTGACGTTGAAACTGAAGCGTCCAGGGCCGTAGCCGCGTGAGCGCGCTTCCGGCACGCCGGCGAACAGTTCGCGGATCGGTGTGAAAAGACCGGTGTAGGTGGCCGGATTCGAGCGCGGGGTGCGTCCGATCGGGCTCTGGTCGATATCCACGACCTTGTCCAGGTGCTGCAGGCCATCGAGGCTGTCGTGAGCCGCAGCCTCCAGCGTCGTGGCGCCGTTGAGGGCGGTCGAGGCCAGGGGGAACAGGGTGTTGTTGATCAGCGTCGATTTGCCCGAGCCGGATACGCCGGTGACGCAGGTAAGCAGGCCCAGCGGGATTTCCAGGTCGACGTTGCGCAGGTTGTTGCCGCGCGCGCCCTTGAGCTTGAGCTGTTTCTTCTTGTCGCGTGGCGTGCGCTTGGCTGGGTAGCGAATCTTCTCGCGGCCGGAGAGGTACTTGCCGGTCAACGAGTCGGGATGGGCCATGACCTCATCGGGCGTGCCTTCCGCGACGATACGGCCGCCATGCACACCGGCGCCGGGGCCGATATCCACCACGTAGTCCGCCAGGCGGATGGCATCTTCGTCGTGCTCGACCACGATCACTGTGTTGCCCAGGTTGCGCAGGTGGGTGAGGGTACCCAGCAGGCGCTCGTTGTCGCGCTGGTGCAGGCCGATGGAAGGCTCGTCGAGGATGTACATGACGCCGACCAGGCCCGCGCCGATCTGGCTGGCCAGGCGGATGCGCTGAGCCTCGCCGCCGGATAGGGTGTCGGCGCTGCGATCGAGGGTCAGGTAGTCGAGACCGACGTTGACCAGGAACTGCAGGCGCTCACGAATTTCCTTGAGGATCTTCTCGGCGATCTCGCCGCGGCGCCCCGTCAGGGTCAGGCTGCCAAAGTAATCACAGGCCTCGCCGACCGGCAGGGCAGTGACGGCGGGCAGTGTGCGTTCGCCGACCCAGACGTGGCGCGACTCGCGGCGCAGGCGGGTGCCGCGGCAGTCCGGGCAGGGCTGGGTGCTGAGGAACTTGGCCAGCTCTTCCCGTACGGTTTGTGATTCGGTCTCGCGGTAGCGCCGCTCGAGGTTGGGAATGATGCCCTCGAAGGGGTGGGCGCGCTTGACGATGTCGCCGCGGTCGTTGAGGTAGCGGAATTCGACATTCTGCGCGCCGCTGCCGAAGAGAATGACTTTCTGATGCTCGGCGCTCAGGTCGTCGAACGGCTCCTCCAGGCTGAAGCCGTAGTGCGCGGCCAGTGAGGCGAGCATCTGGAAGTAGTAGACGTTGCGCCGATCCCAGCCGCGGATGGCGCCTTCGGCCAGGGTCAGTTCGCCGTTGACCAGGCGCTTGACGTCGAAGAACTGTTTAACGCCCAGGCCGTCACAGGTCGGGCAGGCTCCGGCCGGGTTGTTGAAGGAGAACAGCTTGGGTTCCAGCTCGCTGATCGAGTGGCCGCAGTGCGGGCAGGCGAAGCGGGCGGAGAAGATGATTTCATCACCTTCCTCATCGTCCATGGGGGCTGCCAGGGCGATGCCGTCGGCCAGGTTGAGTGCGGTCTCGAAGGATTCGGCCAGGCGCTGCTGCAGGTCCTCGCGGACCTTGAAGCGGTCCACCACCACATCGATCGAGTGCTTCTTCTGCTTGTCCAGCTTGGGCAGTTCGTCCAGCTCGTACAGCTTGCCGTTGACCCGCGCGCGGACGAAACCCTGGGCGCGCATTTCCTCGAATACCGACAGGTGCTCGCCCTTGCGCTCGCGGATCACCGGCGCTAACAGCATCAGCTTGCGTCCCTCCGGCAAGGCCAGGACCTGGTCGACCATCTGGCTGACCGTCTGTGCTTCCAGCGGCACATCGTGATCCGGGCAGCGTGGGATACCGACGCGGGCGTAGAGCAGGCGCAGGTAGTCGTAGATCTCGGTGATGGTGCCGACCGTCGAGCGCGGATTGTGCGAGGTCGACTTCTGTTCAATGGAGATGGCCGGCGACAGGCCTTCGATGGTGTCGACGTCGGGCTTTTCCATCATCGACAGGAACTGCCGGGCATAGGCCGACAGGGACTCGACGTAACGGCGCTGGCCCTCGGCGTAGAGAGTATCGAAGGCCAGCGACGACTTGCCGGAACCGGACAGGCCGGTGATCACGATCAG
>CALMID010000114.1 GCA_937863915.1 uncultured Pseudomonas sp. | reverse complement strand
TCCGGCTGCTGGCGGGCCAGGCGGCTCATTACGCTGTCGGCGCTGTCGAAACTCTGGGTGCTCATGCCCTCCTGCTGCAGGGCTTTTTCCAGTACCCAGCGGATGGAACGGTCATCGTCGACAATCCAGACGGTTTCGCTACGGCTCATCGCAATCAAGCTCCTTGTTCCAGCGGCAGGAAGAGGGCGAACACGGTATGGCCGGGATGGCTCTCGCATTCGATCAGGCCCTGGTGCTGACTAATGATGTTCTGGGTAATGGCCAGGCCCAGGCCGGTGCCGTCGGCACGTCCGCTGACCATGGGATAGAAGATGGTGTCCTGCAGCTCCGGCGGAATGCCCGGGCCGTTGTCGATGATCTCCACCTTGCACACCAGGCGGTGGCGGGTGTGGCCGATGGTGAACTGGCGCAGGGTGCGCGTGCGCAGGGTGATGCGTCCCAGGTGCAGGTCGTTCTGACTCGCGAGGGCCTGCATGGCGTTGCGCACGATGTTGAGTACTGCCTGGATCATCTGTTCGCGGTCGATCAGCACGTCCGGGATGCTCGGGTCGTAGTCGCGCACCAAAGTGATGCGTCCCTGGCTTTCCAGGTCGACCAGGCTGCACACGCGCTCCAGCACTTCGTGGATATTGGTCATGGACAGCGACGGCAGCTTGTTGGAGCCGAGCATGCGATCGACCAGGTTACGCAGGCGGTCGGCCTCCTCGATGATCACGTCGGTGTAATCCCTCAGGGAGGGTTCATGCAGCTCGCGTGACAGCAGCTGTGCGGCGCCGCGGATGCCGCCCAGGGGATTCTTGATCTCGTGAGCCAGGCCGCGCACCAGCAGTTTGGTGGTTTCCTGCTTGGACAGCTGCGCTTCTTCCTTGGTGATGCGCAGCAACCGGTCGCGCGGATGGATCTCCAGCAGCAGCAGGGTTTCCCGCCGTGCGGGAATCGGCGTGACGGCGTAATCCACGGTCTGGCTGTGACCGTTCAGTGAAGTGAGGGTGGCTTCGCGCTTGGTGAACGGATGCGCCTGGCTGACGGCCTGGCGCAAGGCAGCCAGGGCTTCGGGCGATTCGGTGAACAGCTCGCTGATGAACTGGCCATGGTTGCGCTGGCCGCTGACCGCCAGGAGCATTTCTGCTGCCGGATTCATGTACTGCAGGCGCAACTCGGCATCGAGCAGAAGCACGGCAGTGGTCAGGTTATCCAGCAGCAGGCGGTGCAAGGCGTCGTTCATCATGGTCTGGGCATCCCGGCGATGGGCAGGAAAATGCAAGAAGCAAACCAAGGCCCCGAAAAGACGCAAAAACCTCAGCGGGCCTGGCCGTTAGCGGGCAACCGGCACGCCGGGCGGCGTGCCGATGAGCGAGAAGTGTGCACAGTGTAGGGCGTGGTGCGATATGTCGCACCAATTTGGTGCCTTGCTAGATAAAGGGCACCAGCGGGATGTCTTTGGGTTCTTTCGGTTTGTCGGCCAGCGGGCATTCCGGGCGTACGCCCCAGTCCTTCTTCTTGCAGGGGTTGGCCTGGCGCTTCATGTCCAGGCTGGTGCGCTTCATGTGGAAGGGTTGGCTCGGCGTGCGCTCCACGGTGATGCCCTGAGCGTCGATGATTTCCACGGCCAGCTGATGGGTGCCGCGGTCGATATTTTCCAGCGGGAATACGGCGCTGCGGCTGGGCTCGCCAACCGGTTGGCCGTTGAGCAGCAGCCGATAATGGTCGCTGGGGCGCAGCACGGGCTCGCTGTTGACGGTCACCAGTAGGTTGCCGGCATTGTCGCTGATGGTGCTGTCCGGTTCGGGCAGGAGGATGCGCAGCAGCTGATAGGCCGGTGGTGCAGGTGGTTGGCCGGGCTGGATGGCTGGCACCTGCTTGTCCATGTGCGGAGCGGTGAACGCGTTGCTCGGCGCCAGCTGGATACGCTCGGCATTGCCGCGTGGCGGGCTGTCGGTGAAGACGCGGTTGCCCTCGGCGTCGATGTAGGTATAGACCTCGGCGCTTGCATTCAGGCTGAAAAGCAGTGCTAGCAGCAGGTATGCGGTGTTTCTCATGTGGCGGGCTTGGGTTTTGGCTTGGGTTGCGGTTTGGGTTTAAGGGCGGGGCTCTGGGTGTTGACGCGCTGCACGGTGAAGGTCACCGGGCTGCTCTGCTGTATGGATTGTTCACCGCTAAGCACCTCGACAGCGAGGCTGTGCTCGCCGCGGTCGATATTGGTCAGCGACAGGCGAGTGCTGCTGCTGGCCTGGCCGTAGGGCTTGCCGTCGAGTAGCAGGCGCAGGCGATGGCCTGGCGAGAGCTTGGGTTGGATCTGCACGCCCACGCTGAAGCTGCCGTTGTTGGCGCGCAGGGCTTCGTCGCTGGGGAGGTCTGTCAGGGTGAGTGTCGAGTAGTGCAGGCCGCTGGCTTGCTCCGTCGGAGCTGAGGATTCGCTTGTCTTGGGTGTACTCATCTCGACGCTGTTGGTCGGTGACAGTTGCACCTGCTCGGCATCCTGCCCTTGCGGCGGCTGGTTGGTGTAGACCGTGTTGCCGTTGGCGTCCTTGTACTGATAGATCTGCGCGCTGACGGGCAGGGTGAGGCTGAGCAGCAGACTGGTGACAAGCAGGCGCATGGTGATCTCCGCAATCATTCCTGTGGCAAGCCTTGCACCGACGCCGGCGATGCGCAAGTACGCCGCGACATGGGCGTGTGCTGGCGCAAGGAAAAACGGTTGATATGACCTCAAGGCTGCCTGTTGTGGCTTGCGTGGCATAAAAAAGAGGCCTCCCGAAGGAGGCCTCTTTTGTTCACGCTGCTTGCGCAGGTGCTGCTGGCTTAGACGCTGTAGTACAGGTCGTATTCCAGCGGGTGTACGAAGGTGCGTACCTTGATTTCTTCAGCCGACTTCAGCTCGGTGAAGGCTTCCAGGAAGTCCTTGGTGAACACGTCGCCCTTCAGCAGGAAGTCGTGGTCGGCTTCCAGAGCCTCCAGAGCTTCCTTCAGGCTGCCGCACACTTGCGGGATCAGCTTGGACTCTTCCGGCGGCAGGTCGTACAGGTTCTTGTCGGCGGCATCGCCAGGGTGGATCTTGTTCTGGATACCGTCGATACCGGCCATCAGCAGGGCGGCGAAAGCCAGGTACGGGTTGGCAGCCGGATCCGGGAAGCGAGCTTCGATACGACGGCCTTTCGGGCTGGCGACGTACGGGATGCGGATCGAGGCGGAGCGGTTGCGGGCCGAGTAGGCCAGCATAACCGGAGCTTCGAAGCCCGGGACCAGACGCTTGTAGGAGTTGGTCGACGGGTTGGTCAGGGCGTTCAGTGCCTTGCCGTGCTTGATGATGCCGCCGATGAAGTACAGGGCGGTATCGGACAGGCCGGCATAGCCTTCGCCAGCGAAGGTGTTCTTGCCATCTTTGGAGATGGACATGTGTACGTGCATGCCCGAGCCGTTGTCGCCGTACAGCGGCTTCGGCATGAAGGTAGCGGTTTTGCCGTAGGCGTCAGCCACGTTGTGTACGCAGTACTTCAGGGTCTGAACTTCGTCGGCCTTCTTCACCAGAGTGTTGAACTTGACGCCGATTTCGTTCTGGCCGGCAGTGGCCACTTCGTGGTGGTGTACTTCAACGACCTGGCCCATGTCTTCCAGGGCGTTGCACATGGCGGTGCGGATTTCGTGGTCGTAGTCGGACGGCGGGGTCGGCAGGTAGCCGCCCTTGACGGCTACGCGGTGGCCTTTGTTGCCGCCTTCGAAGTCGCCATCGCTGTTCCAGGCAGCCTGCTCGGAGAAGATCTTGAACATCGAGCCGGACATGTCGGACTTGAACTTCACCTGATCGAAGATGAAGAACTCCGGCTCCGGGCCGACGAATACGGTGTCACCGATACCGGTGGTCTTGAGGAATTCTTCGGCGCGCTTGGCGATGGCGCGCGGGTCGCGGTCGTAGCCCTGCATGGTGCTCGGCTCGATCACGTCGCAGACCAGGATCAGGGTCGGCTCTTCGGTGAAAGGATCGAGAACGGCGCTGTCGTCTTCCGGCAGCAGGATCATGTCGGAGGCTTCGATGCCTTTCCAGCCATCCAGGGAGGAGCCGTCGAACATCTTGCCGGTTTCGAAGAAACCGTCGTCCAGGGCATCACGGGCCGGCATGGTGATGTGGTGCTGCTGGCCGCGGATGTCGGTGAAGCGCAGGTCTACCCACTTCACGTCGTGTTCTTTGATCAGTTGAATTGCCTTAGACATGCTGTCCTCCAGGTGGAAAGCGGCAGATAGGCTGCCTCTATATCGGTTGAAGCCGGGCGGGATAATCCGCCTGAGCGACTTGCCTCACAAGGGAGCAATTAGCATGCCAGTGCACCCGGATAGCCCGGAGGCCTGAAAATCAGGCTTGGCGCGGCCTGTGTGGCTTTTTTAACGCCTGCTTCGCACTTTGATGGTGCGCAATTAAAATAATACGCACCATTATGGTGCCCTGCATTCGTCGAGTGCAGTTTTTGGTTAAAGCTTGAGCAATTTCCGCTATACTCCGCGCCCCTCTTTTTGGCCGCCCCGCCCGCGCGGTGTTTTCATGAAGCTCATTGTCAAAGTATTCCCGGAAATCACCATCAAAAGCCGGCCGGTGCGCAAGCAGTTCATCCGCCAGCTGGCGAAGAACATCCGCACGGTGCTCAAGGATCTCGATCCGGCGCTGGACGTGCAGGGTGAGTGGGACAATCTGGAAGTACAGACGAGCCACAGCGACAGCAAGCGGCTGCGGGAAATGATCGAGCGCATGCGCTGCATTCCGGGTATCGCCCACTTCCTCGAAGTGCACGAGTACCCGCTCGGCGATTTCGATGATGTGCTCGACAAGTGTCGCCAGCATTTCGGCAGCCAGTTGCCCGGCAAGATCTTTTCCGTGCGCTGCAAGCGGGGCGGCAAACACGCTTTTACCTCGATGGACGTCGAACGCTATGTGGGCAGCCAGCTGCGCCGCGAGTTTGGCGCCGCCGGCATCGACCTGAAGAATCCCGAGGTGGAAGTTCGCTTCGAGATTCGCCACGAGCGCCTGTACATCATTCACCGTCAGCACGAAGGCATTGGCGGTTATCCGCTGGGCTCGCTGGACCAGACCCTGGTGCTGATGTCCGGTGGTTTCGATTCCACCGTGGCGGCGTACCAGATCATGCGTCGCGGCATGCTCAGCCACTTCTGCTTCTTCAACCTCGGCGGTCGTGCTCACGAGCTGGGCGTGATGGAAGTGGCGCACTTCCTCTGGCAGAAGTACGGCAGCTCGCACCGCGTGCTCTTTATCAGCGTGCCGTTTGAAGAGGTCGTGGGCGAAATCCTCGGCAAGGTCGACAACAGCCATATGGGCGTGGTGCTCAAGCGCATGATGCTGCGCGCGGCGACCCGCATTGCCGAGAGCCTGTATATCGATGCGCTGGTCACCGGCGAGGCCATTTCCCAGGTGTCGAGCCAGACGCTGACCAATCTCAAGGTGATCGACTCGGCCACCGACATGCTGGTGCTGCGGCCACTGATCGCCAGCCACAAGCAGGACATCATCGACTGCGCCACGCAGATTGGCACCGCCGAGTTTGCCAAGCACATGCCGGAGTATTGCGGTGTGATCTCGGTGAACCCGACCACGCGTGCCAAACTGCCGCGGGTCGAGTACGAGGAAAGCCATTTCGACATGGCCATTCTCGAACGGGCCATCGACAGCGCCCGGCGCCTGACCGTTGACCGGGTGATCGATGAGCTGGGTCAGGATCTGCAGGTGGAAATCGTGGCCGAAGCCCTGCCGGGGCAGATCATTCTCGATATCCGCCATCCCGATGCTGCCGAGGATGAGCCGTTGACTGTCGCGGGTGTCGACGTCCTGCCCCTGCCGTTCTATGCCCTGAATAATCGCTTCAAGGAACTGGATGAGACTCGCCAGTACCTGCTGTATTGCGACAAAGGCGTGATGAGTCGCCTGCATGCCCATCATCTGCTATCCGAGGGGCATGCCAATGTGCGCGTTTATCGTCCGGCATAAGCAGCCGGGTTGGCTCGGTGGCAGTATCCGCCACCGCCCTCCCGACCGGCTGTTGCGCTAAAGCCGTTGCCAAACCTTTTATTGCCGCAACCCGTCGCGGCTGCTGAATCCCTAATCGAGACGACACTGTGATCGAAAATCTCCGCAATATCGCCATCATCGCCCACGTCGACCATGGCAAAACCACCCTCGTAGACAAGCTGCTGCGCCTGTCCGGCACCCTCGACCGCAAAGAAGCGGAAAACGAGCGCGTGATGGACTCCAACGACCAGGAAAAAGAGCGTGGCATCACCATTCTGGCCAA
>CALMID010000113.1 GCA_937863915.1 uncultured Pseudomonas sp. | reverse complement strand
TGTGGAGGTGTGACATGGGTTGTGGATGCGGTGGTAACGGAAGTGGTGGTGGCTGCGCCGGTGGCGCGGTCAAGGAAGCACCGCTGGATATTCAACAGGCGGGTGTGCAGGCCTTCGAGCCGGTCGTCAGTGAAGCCAGCGAGACCGAGCAGGAGCAGGAAGACGAACCCGCCTCAGGGCCGGAGCTGATCGTCACCAGCGAGCAGGAATGGCCGCGGATCAAGGTCAATGGCGTGGCGCTGGCCCAGGAGGCGATTGCCCAGGAGCTGCAGTACCACCCGGCCAGTACCCGCCAGGAGGCGATTTTCCTCGCCAGCCAGGCGCTGGTGCTGCGCGAGTTGATCCAGCAGCGGATTGCCGAGCTGGACCTGCAGGTAGAGGTGGCGGCCGGCGAGAGCGAAGAAGAGGCACTGACGCGCACTCTTCTGGAGCGCGAAGTCCCGCTGCCGCATGCCGACGAAGCAGTCTGCCGGCAGTATTTCGAACGCAACCGTGCACGCTATGCCAGCGCGCCGCTGCTGGCCGCCCGGCATATCCTGCTGGCCTGTCCGGCGGATGACGCCGAGCAGCGTAGCGAGCTGCGCGAGCAGGCCGAGGCCTTGCTGGCTCAGCTGCGGGTCGATGGCACGCGCTTTGCTGAACTGGCGCTCGCCCATTCGTCCTGCCCCTCGAAAGAGCAGGGCGGTGCACTGGGCCAGATCAGCCAGGGGCAGACGGTGCCCGAGTTCGAGCGTCAGCTGTTCCGCCTGCCGCTGGGTCTGGCCGGTCAGCCGCTGGAAAGCCGCTATGGTTTCCATGTGGTGTGGGTCGATCAGCGCATCGAAGGTCAGTTGTTGCCGTTCGAGCTGGTGCAGGGTTCCATCCGTGCCGAGCTGGATCAGCGCGTCTGGCAGGTAGCGGTGGCGCAGTACCTGAAGAACCTGGTCAGCATGGCCGACATTCAGGGCATTGTTTTGGATGGCGCCGAATCGCCATTGATGCAATAAAGACTCATGCAATAAAGACAGCGCCAGCGTGGCTGGCGCCTGATTCGTAGCCGGCGGGCAAAACGTGGCGGGGAGCGAGGCATGATGGACAGACAACTGCAGGATGGCTTTGGCCGCAGCATCGAGTACCTGCGCCTGTCGGTGACCGACCGCTGCGATTTTCGCTGCGTCTACTGCATGGCCGAGGACATGACCTTCCTGCCGCGCCAGCAGGTGCTGACGCTGGAGGAGATCCAGCGGGTGGCGGCACTGTTCGTCGCCAACGGGGTGAAGAAGATTCGCCTGACCGGCGGCGAGCCGCTGGTGCGCCAGGGCATCGTCGGCCTGTGCGAAAAGATCGCCGCGCTGCCGGGCCTGCGTGAGCTGGTGATGACCAGCAACGGTTCGCAGCTGGGCAAACTGGCGCGGCCGCTGGCCGAGGCCGGCGTCAAACGCATGAACATCAGCCTGGATAGCCTGGATGCCGACAAGTTTCGCGCCATCACCCGCACCGGCGATCTGGCCCAGGTGCTGGCCGGGATCGAGGCCGCCAGCAGCGCCGGCTTTGCCCGGGTCAAGCTCAACGCAGTGGTGATGCAGGGGCGCAATGCCGACGAGGTGGTCGATCTGGTCGACTTCGCCGTCAATCGCGGCCTGGACATCAGCTTTATCGAAGAGATGCCGCTGGGCGAGGTGGGGCGCTCGCGGGGCGAGAGCTTCTGTTCCAGCGACTGGGTGCGCGAGCGTATCGCCGAGCGCTACAGCCTGGTCGACAGCGCCGAGCAGAGCGGCGGGCCGGCACGTTATGTGCGCCTGAAGGACTTCCCCGACAGCCGTATCGGCTTCATTTCGCCCCATAGCCACAATTTCTGCAGCACCTGCAACCGCGTGCGCCTGACCGCCGAAGGGCGCCTGCTGCTGTGCCTGGGCCACGAAAACTCCATCGACATGCGCGCCTTGCTGCGCCGCTACCCGGAAACCGACCAGCCCCTGCTGGACGCCCTGCAGGCGGCCCTGGCCCGTAAACCGCTGCGCCACGAATTCAGCGTGGGCGGCGAGGTGCAGGTGCTGCGCTTCATGAATGCCAGCGGCGGTTGAGGCGGCTGCTTTCCCGCTGATGCTTGACCGTGCCGGCTCTAACGCCGGTTCGGCATGACCGAGTGATTACCCTCCCTTTGTGGCCGCCCTGCGTGGCCATTTTTTTGTCCGGGTGCCGGTCTGCATGCGATGCATTGACTCTGTTTGGTGCAATTGCGCGCACAGTAAGCGTGCAATTGATTACTGAAATGTCTGGGAACAAAACCCGATTTCGCCCATCGCTTTACGTTAATGCACCAAATAAATACACAAATACGACATATTGCACTGTATTGGGTCTGTCATTGACTGGTACATTCTGCCCCGTTTTTCATGTCTATCCGCCCAGACCTCTGGGCCATATGGGGTGTAGTAATGTCCGAGTCCGTCGACCTTTTCCTCGCGCGCCTGAAGCAGCGTGATCCCGACCAGCCCGAGTTCCATCAGGCCGTGGAAGAGGTGCTGCGCACCCTCTGGCCGTTTCTGGAAGCCAACCCGCACTACATGCAGGCGGCCATCATCGAGCGCATGGTCGAACCGGAGCGTGCCATTGTCTTCCGTGTGCCGTGGGTCGACGATGCCGGGCGCGTGCAGGTCAACCGCGGTTTCCGCGTGCAGATGAACAGCGCCATCGGCCCCTACAAGGGCGGCCTGCGTTTCCACCCCTCGGTGAACCTCGGCGTGCTCAAGTTCCTCGCCTTCGAACAGGTGTTCAAGAACTCGCTGACCTCGCTGCCCATGGGCGGCGGCAAGGGTGGTTCGGACTTCGATCCCAAGGGCAAGAGCGACAACGAAGTGATGCGCTTCTGTCAGTCGTTCATGAGCGAGCTGTACCGCCACATCGGCGCCGACCTCGACGTGCCGGCCGGTGATATCGGTGTCGGCGGCCGCGAGATCGGCTACCTGTTCGGCCAGTACAAGCGCCTGTCCAACGAATTCACCTCGGTGCTGACCGGCAAGGGCATCACCTACGGCGGCAGCCTGATCCGTCCGGAGGCCACCGGCTACGGTTGTGTGTACTTTGCCGAGGAAATGCTCAAGCGCATCGACCGCGGCTTCGAAGGTCAGCGCGTGACCATCTCCGGCTCCGGCAACGTGGCTCAGTTCGCCGCGCAGAAAGTCATGGAGCTGGGTGGCATGGTGGTTTCGCTGTCCGACTCCGAAGGCACCCTGCATATTCCGGATGGCCTTAACGAAGAGCAGTGGCAGTACCTGATGGACCTGAAGAACGTCCGCCGTGGACGCCTGAGTGAAATGGCCGCGCATTTCCGCCTGAACTTCCTGGCGGGCCAGCGCCCATGGAGCCTGCCGTGCGACATCGCGCTGCCGTGCGCCACGCAGAACGAACTCAATGGCGAGGATGCCCGCCAGCTGCTGAAAAATGGCTGCATCTGCGTCGCCGAAGGCGCCAACATGCCCTCGACGCTGGAAGCGGTGGACCTGTTCATCGAGGCCGGTATCTGCTTCGCGCCGGGCAAGGCTTCCAACGCCGGTGGCGTTGCGACCAGCGGCCTGGAGATGAGCCAGAATGCCATGCGCCTGAACTGGACCTCCGGCGAGGTGGATCAGCGCCTGCACAGCATCATGCAGAACATCCACAGCGCCTGTGTGCACTACGGCGAGGAAAACGGCCGGATCAACTACGTGAAGGGCGCCAACATCGCCGGCTTCGTCAAGGTCGCCGACGCCATGCTGGCCCAGGGCGTGGTCTGATCCCTCCTGGTCTGTTGAAAATGCCCGCCTCAGTGCGGGCATTTTTGTATCCGTTCCCGAAGTGCTGCCCCTTCAGATCGAAGCCTGTGTTGCGCCCCATCTACTGGGCGCATCGTCATTTTTGCGCCAGTCGCGCTTTCTGGTGATTTTTCGTCAGCGTTTTTCCGGGCTTGACTGCAATCAAGTTGGCCAGCTTTATTACTCGTAGATTACCCATCATCTAGTGCCTGTTACTCAATCCAACAACAGCATATGGTGTTTTAGGGGGTGTCTATGCGTGACCTGTCCGAGGCTGGGCTGCCAGCATTGCTGTACAAGCGCGATGGCAGTGAGGTGTGTTTCGATGCCGAGAAAATCGCCCGCGCCATCGCCGCTGCCGGGCAGGCCACCGGTGAATTCGCGGCGGAGGAAACCGAGGCACTGACTGCCGCCGTACTGCAGCGTCTGAAGGGCATCCGCGCCCTGGATGTCGAGCAGGTGCAGGACCGCGTCGAGCGGGTGCTGATGGACGCCGGTTTCTACGCCACGGCGCGCGCCTATATCGTCTACCGCGAGCGCCACGGCCGCCTGCGCCGCGAGCGCAAGACCCTGGTGGACGTGGCGTCCTCGATGAACGAGTACCTCAAGCGCGAGGACTGGCGCGTGCAGGCCAACGCCAATCAGGGCTATTCCCTGGGCGGGCTGATCCTCAACGTGGCCGGCAAGGTCACCGCCAACTATTGGCTGGATGAGGTCTACAGCCCGGAGATCGGCTGGGCCCACCGCGAGGCCGATCTGCATATCCACGACCTGGACATGCTCGCCGGCTACTGCGCCGGCTGGTCGCTGCGCACCCTGCTGCACGAGGGCCTCAACGGTGTGCCGGGGCGGGTCGAGGCGGGCCCGCCCAGGCACCTGTCCAGCGCCCTGGGGCAGATGGTCAACTTCCTCGGCACCCTGCAGAACGAGTGGGCCGGGGCCCAGGCGTTCAGCTCCTTCGATACCTATCTCGCGCCCTATGTGCGCAAGGACAGCCTGAGCTTCGAGCAGGTGCGCCAGTCGCTGCAGGAGTTCATCTACAACCTCAACGTGCCGTCGCGCTGGGGCACCCAGACGCCCTTCACCAACCTGACCTTCGACTGGGTCTGCCCGGAAGACCTGCGCGAGCAGGTGCCGGTGATCGGCGGGCAGGAGATGCCGTTCTGCTATGGGGAGCTGCAGGCCGAGATGGAGCTGATCAACCGCGCCTACATCGAGGTGATGATGGCCGGCGATGCCAAGGGCCGGGTGTTCACCTTCCCGATCCCGACCTACAACATCACCCACGACTTCCCCTGGGACAGCGACAACGCTACGCGTCTGTTCGAGATGACGGCACGCTACGGCCTGCCGTACTTCCAGAACTTCCTCAATTCCGACATGCAGCCGAACCAGGTGCGCTCGATGTGCTGCCGCCTACAGCTGGACGTGCGCGAGCTGCTCAAGCGCGGCAACGGCCTGTTCGGCTCGGCTGAACAGACCGGCTCGCTTGGCGTGGTGACGATCAACTGCGCGCGTCTGGGCTACCTGTACCGCCTTGACTGGGAAGGCCTGATCCTGCGCCTGGACGAGCTGCTGCAGCTGGCCTACGAGAGCCTGGAGGTCAAGCGCAAGGTCATCCAGCATCACATGGACGCCGGTTTGTACCCCTACACCAAGCGTTACCTCGGCACGCTGCGCAACCACTTCTCCACCATCGGGGTGAACGGCCTGCACGAGATGCTGCGCAACTTCACCTGCGATCAGGAAGGCCTGCACACTGAGGCCGGCCGTGAGAAGGCGATCCGTCTGCTCGACCATGTGCGCGGGCGACTGGTGCAGTTTCAGGAGGATAGCGGCCACCTGTACAACCTCGAAGCCACCCCGGCCGAAGGCACCACCTATCGCTTCGCGAAGGAAGACAAAAAACGCTTCCCCGACATTCTCCAGGCCGGCTCCCACGAGGCGCCTTACTACACCAACTCCTCGCAGCTGCCGGTGGGTTTTACCAGCGACCCGTTCGAGGCGCTGGAACTGCAGGATGCGCTGCAGTGCAAATACACCGGCGGGACCGTGCTGCACCTGTATATGGCCGAGCGGATTTCCTCGGCGCAGGCCTGCAAGCAGCTGGTGCGCACGGCGCTGGGACGCTTCCGCCTGCCGTACCTGACCATTACCCCGACCTTCTCGATCTGCCCGGTACACGGCTACCTGGCCGGCGAGCACGAGTTCTGTCCGAAGTGCGATGAAGTGCTGCTGCAGCGCCAGCAGGCCTGCAGCACCTGCGCCTGATACCGACATTCACCCACAGCAAGGAGCAACACCATGAGCCAAGCCATGCAACTGCCAGAAGCCCAACGCCAGCGCTGCGAAGTCTGGACCCGCGTGATGGGCTACCACCGTCCGGTGGCGGCCTTCAATCCCGGCAAGCAGTCCGAGCACCGCGAGCGCCAGCACTTCTGCGAACCCAAATAGGCCGCCCGCGGCTCGATCCGGCCAGGCCCGTGCGCTGAGCAGCACGGGTCTGGCTTTGTCATCTGTACCTTCAGGAGGTGGTCATGAACAGTCCTTGTCAGTCCTTCGGCAGTGGCCCGCTGGACGCGCCGCTGCGGGTGGGTGGATTGCTGCCGATGACCACCCTCGACTATCCCGATCATCTGGCCTGCGTGCTGTTCTGCCAGGGCTGCGCCTGGCGCTGCCGCTACTGCCATAACCCGGAACTGATCCGCGCCAAGGTGCCCACACCGATCACTTGGGACGAGGTGCTGCGCTTTCTGCGCAAGCGCCGCGGCCTGCTCGATGCCGTGGTCTTCAGTGGAGGTGAAGCGACCCTGCAGAAGGCGTTGCCAGCCGCCATGCGCAAGGTGCGTGAGCTGGGTTTCAAGGTCGGCCTGCACAGTGCCGGGATCAAACCGGCCTCATTCAAACGCGTGCTACCGCTGTGCGACTGGGTCGGTTTCGACGTCAAGGCGCTGGAAGAGGAGGCCGAG
>CALMID010000112.1 GCA_937863915.1 uncultured Pseudomonas sp. | reverse complement strand
GGGCTGTCTTCGATGACCAGAATTGTCTGCACAGCGGGCTCCTGTTCTATGTTCTCAGCATGGCACAGCTGCACTGTGCCGCCAGTTGCCGTGGCTCAAGATCGCCGCCCTGGCTTTGGCTGCGCTGGATCAATACCAGGGGCATTGCGCAGCGGTTTTAGCGAGCCAATGGTGATGCTGGTGGCCTATGCTTGATAGATATCAGCTGCGTTGTAGATGGGCGGGTGACTGTGCTGAAAAAAATTGCTGTCGCGGATTTGCGCTTGGGCATGTTCATCAACGAGTTCTGCGGCTCGTGGATGGAGCATCCTTTCTGGAAGGCCAAGTTCGTGCTGAAGAGCGAGAAGGATTTGCTGCGCATTCGTGAGAGCGGTGTGCATGAAGTCTGGATCGATACCAGCAAGGGGCTGGATATCGAGGCGGGTAAGGCCAGCCAGAGCCAGGAGGAGGTTGCGGCCGAGGCGGAAGCACGTTTGCTGGCGGCTACCGTGGAGCAGGAGCGCCCCCAGCGAGCCAGCCTTGACGATGAGGTGGCGCGGGCGCTGAAGCTGTGTTCGCGCTCCCGTGAGGCGGTGGTGGCGATGTTCAGCGATGCGCGCATGGGCCTCGCGATCGAGACCGAACAGGCGGCGGCGCTGGTGGAGGAAATCTCCGACTCGGTACTGCGTCACCCCAATGCGCTGATCAGCCTGGCGCGTTTGAAGAGCGCCGATGAATACACCTACATGCACTCGGTGGCGGTCTGTGCGCTGATGATTGCCCTGGCCCGCCAGCTGGGGCTGGCCGAAGCCCAGGTACGTGAAGCCGGCCTGGCCGGACTACTGCACGATGTCGGCAAGATGGCGATTCCCGATGAGGTGCTGAACAAGCCGGGCAAGCTGACCGACAGCGAGTTCACTATCGTGCGCAGCCACCCGGAGGCGGGCGGGCAGATTCTCCGCGACAGTGGCAATGTCAGCGCGCTGGTGCTGGATGTCTGCCTGCACCATCACGAGAAGGTCGATGGCAGCGGCTATCCGCATCGACTGACCGGCGACCAGATCAGTCTGTTCGCCAAGATGGGGGCGGTGTGCGACGTGTACGACGCGATCACCTCGGATCGACCCTACAAGAAGGGCTGGGATCCGGCCGAGTCGATCCGCCGCATGGCGGAGTGGAGCAAGGGGCATTTCGACGAAGCGGTGTTCCAGGCCTTCGTCAAGTCGGTGGGCATCTACCCGACCGGCTCGCTGGTGCGCCTGGAGAGCGGCCGTATCGGCGTGGTCACCGAACAGC
The DNA here is from genome assembly GCA_937863915.1 of uncultured Pseudomonas sp. Taxonomy (GTDB): domain Bacteria; phylum Pseudomonadota; class Gammaproteobacteria; order Pseudomonadales; family Pseudomonadaceae; genus Aquipseudomonas. The sequence continues at coordinate 210 of CALMID010000112.1, read as the reverse complement.
ACGAGAAGTCCCTGCTGACCCCGCGGGTCAAGGTGTTCTTCTCGGCCAAGTCGAAAGCGCCAATCCCGATTGAGGTGCTCGACCTGAGCAAACTGGTCGGCCGGGAAAAGATCGTCGGCCGCGAGTCCCAGGAAGACTGGGGCTTTCGCAATGTCGAGGAGCTGTGGAGCGGCGTGCCGGCCGGGCGCAACGGTTTTTCCGGGCCGGCTT
>CALMID010000111.1 GCA_937863915.1 uncultured Pseudomonas sp. | reverse complement strand
TGCAGCGCCTCACCGAACAGGTACCTGGGATCATCCTGCAGCTGCAGCTGCACAGCGATGGCCGGCGCACCCTGCCCTACGCCAGTGAAGGCCTGATGACCCTCACCGGGCTTGATCCCGAGAGCCTACGCCATGACGCCAGCCCGCTGTTGCGACGCATTGCCAGCCAGGATCAGGCCATTTTTGAATCGTCCCTGGCTCAGGCGGCCCAACAGCTCCGCCCCTGGATCGGCGAATTTCGCATCAGCCATCCCGAGCGCGGCGAGCTGTGGCTTAGCGGCCAGGCCAGCCCGCAGCGCCTGGCCGACGGCAGCCTGCTGTGGAGCGCCCTGCTCCTCGACATCAGCACGCGCAAGCAGGCGCAGAGCGACCTGACCCGCGAGCGCCAGCGCCTGCGCAGCATTCTCGAAGGGGCCAACTGCGGCACCTGGGAGTGGAACGTGCAGAGCGGCGACTGCCAATTCGACGCCCGCTGGCTGGGCCTGCTTGGCTATGCCGCCAACGAACTGCAGCCACACAACATCCAGCACTGGCTGGAACTGACCCACCCGGATGACCTGCCGCGCACGCAGACAGTGCTGCAAGCTCATCTCGAGGGCGAGAGCAGCCATTTCGTCAGCGAATTCCGCATGCGTCACAAGGATGGCCGCTGGGTATGGATCGAGTCCCGCGGCCGCCTGCTCAGCCGCACCAGCGCCGGCGACCCGCTGATGATGTATGGCACCCACCTGGACATCAGCGCCCGGGTCAGCGCCGACCAGCACAACCGCCAGACCCAGGTATTCCTGCAGACCGTCCTGGACAGCAGCACCGAGGTCTCGGTCATCGCCACCGACACCAGCGGCCTGATCACCCTGTTCAACTCCGGCGCCGAACACCTGCTGGGCTATCAGGCCCACGAAGTCGTCGGTTGCCAGAGCCCGGCACTGTTCCACTTGGAAAGTGAGGTGCGCGCCCGCAGCGCCGAGCTGAGTGCCGAGAGTGGCCATGCGGTCGAAGGCTTCGCCGTGTTCACCGAGATCACCCGCCGCGAAGGTTCGGAATCCCGCCAGTGGACCTACCTGCACAAGGACGGCAGCCGTCGCCAGGTACTGCTCAGCGTGTCGCTGCTGTATGACGCCGAAGGCCAGCTCAATGGCTACCTGGGCATTGCCACCGACATCAGCGAGCTGGTCAGCCTCAGCCAGGCCCTGCTGGCCAGCGAGCAGCGCTTTCGCGGCATGCTCAGCAACCTGCCCGGCGCCGCCTACCGCTGCCACAACGACGCGGCCTGGACCATGTTCCATATCAGCGAGGAGGTCGAGCGCATCACCGGCTATCCGGCCAGCG
>CALMID010000110.1 GCA_937863915.1 uncultured Pseudomonas sp. | reverse complement strand
GACGAGCTGGTGGAAGTGACGCCGAAGTCGATCCGCCTGCGCAAGAAGATGCTCAACGAGAACGACCGCAAGCGCTACGAGCGCAGCAAGGTCTAACTCGACCTGAGTGAAAAAAAGCCCCCGCCGGCGTGAGCCTGCGGGGGCTTTTTCGTATGGGCCTGGCCGGGTTCAGGCTGCCGGTAGATCGAAATGAAAGGTGGTGCCGCTGCCCAGGGTGCTGGTGTAGCCGATTTGCCCATGCATCCGCTCGATCAGCGTCTTGCAGATGCTCAGGCCCAGCCCGGTGCCGCCTTGCTGGCGCGTGTCGGAGCTGTCGGCCTGGGCGAACTTGTGGAAGATGCGTGACTGGAACGCCGGGTCTATGCCAGGGCCGTGGTCGGTCACCTCGACGTGCACCGATCGTCCTTCCAGGCGGGCGCGGACTTCGACCGTCTGCCCGGCTGGGGAGAATTTCACCGCGTTGCTGATCAGGTTGCTCAGCACCTGCTGCAGGCGCAGGGCGTCGGCGTTTACGCGGCAGTCCGCCGGCAGGTGCTGGTCATCCAGTTGCAGGTGCACGGCGAAGCTGTCGGCATAGCCCTGGTTGTGCGCCAGGGCCTGCTGCAGCTGGTGCCTGAGGTCGAGTGACTCCAGGTGCAGGCCGGCCTGGCCGGACTCCAGCTTTTCGATATCGAGGATGTCGTTGACCAGGCTGATCAGCCGTTCGCTGTTGCTCTGGGCAATCTGCACCAGATGCACGGCCGCTTCCGGCAGAGGCCCGGCCACGCCGCCGGCGAGCAGCCCGAGCGAGCCCTTGATCGAGGTCAGCGGGGTTCTCAGCTCGTGGCTGACGGTGGAGACGAATTCGCTCTTCAAACGCTCAACCTGCTTGCGCTGGCCGATGTCGCGCAATACGCCGATGTAACGCAATTGGCCGGCCAGTTCGTACTGGCTCAGGCTGATCTCCAGTTCCAGGCGATGGCCTGCGGCATGCCGGCCAATCAGCTCGCTCGGCTGCGTGCGCAATGCCTGATCGGGCTCGGCCAGGCTCGGCAGCAGTTCGGTCAGGGTACGTCCAGGCAACTGCGCGGGTTCGAGACCGAACAGCGCGGCGGTGGCCGGGTTGGCTCGCTCGATGCGGCCTTCGCTGTCGAAGATGAGAATGGACTCGGCCGCGTGATCGAGGATTGCGCTCAGCTCCAGGGTGCGCTGGCGCACCTGCTGGCGAATCTGCTCGGCGCGCCCGCTGACCGAGAGCAGGAAGCCGCCCAGCAGGCTGCACAGCAAAAGGCCTCCAGCCAGCACGGCCCAGGATTGCAGGCTGTGCTGGCCCAGCAGGAAGCTCTCGCTGGGAGCGATGCTGATTTGCAGCTGGCGGCCACCGAGTTCCAGGGTTTCGCGCCAGATCAGCGACTCGGCGTAGTGGGGCACAGCAAGATGTTCCGGGCCGAACAGTGTGGCCGTCGGCGTTGCACCGAGGTCGAGTAGCTGCAACTGGTAACCGTCCTCGGGATAGGCGGCGAGGGAGTGAGCAATCAGCTCGTCGGTACGCAGCACTGCCACGACGAAGCCACGCAACTGCTGGCGCCGCTCCAGGGTCGTGGTCGGTGGTGGCTCGCTGCGGTAGACCGGCTGGAACAGCAGCATGCCCGGGCGTGCCTGCTCGTCCTGGATCAGGGTGATCGGCGCGGTCATGCTCAGTTGGCCGCTGTCGCGAGCTCGGTCCAGAGCTTCCCGGCGGAGCGGGTCATAGTAGATGTCGACACCCAGGCTGCGCGGCTCGTCGCTGGCCGGCTCGATATAGGCGATCGGG
>CALMID010000109.1 GCA_937863915.1 uncultured Pseudomonas sp. | reverse complement strand
CAGCCACACGGCCCGCAAGGAGGCCCACGACTTCGAATACCGCTTCATCTGCCAGGATGGGCGAATGGTCTGGCTGCATGATGTGGTCACCGTGGTCTGTGAAAACGACCAGCCACGCTGGCTGCGTGGGATAATGGTCGACATCAGTCGGCAGAAAAGTGCCGAGGCCGAGATCATTGCCGCCCAGCAGCATCTGCAGGCCACCCTTACCGCGCTGCCCGACCTGCTTTTCGAAGTCGATGACAAGGGCACCATCTACAGCCTGCATGTGCCCAATCGCAGCCTCCTGGCGGTACAGCCCGAACAGTGCATCGGCAAGAGTTTCAGTGACCTGCTGCCAGCAGCCACCGCGCAAATCTGCCTGCAGGCCATCGACGAAGCGCGACGCAGCGGCACCTCCAAGGGCATGGAGTATTCGCTTGAACTGCCCCATGGCACCCTCTGGTTCGAAGCCTCGGTGGCGACCCTGGCTGACGATCAGAGCGAAGAGTCGCGCTTCATCTTCATTGCCCGCGACATTACTGCGAGCAAGCGCGCCAGCGAGGAAATCAAGAACCTGGCGTTCTTCGACGCCCTCACCCAGTTGCCCAATCGTCGCCTGCTGCTCGACCGCCTCAATCAGGCACGGATGAACAGCGCTCGCGGCGAGCACTACTGTGCGCTGCTGCTCAGCGATCTGGACAACTTCAAGAGCCTCAACGACACCCAGGGCCACGATGTCGGCGATCAATTGCTGATCGAGGCTGCCAATCGCTTCAAGACCTGCCTGCGCGAAGGCGATACCGTGGCGCGCCTGGGTGGCGACGAATTCGTGGTGATCCTCAACAACCTGGGCAATGCCGAGCAGGCAGCGCGCCAGGCCGAGCGGCTGGCCAGCAAGATCGGCAAAACCCTTGGCCAGCCCTATGAGCTAAAGGTAGAACAGCCCGACGGCAGCCTCGGACTGCACCAGCACCACTGCTCGCTGAGCATCGGCATCACCCTGTTCCATGGCCATGACCTCAGTGCCGACGAACTGCTCAAGCGTGCCGACACCGCCATGTACCAGGCCAAGAAAAGCGGGCGCAACGCCCTGCGTTTCTTCGACCTGAAGATGCAGGAAGCGGTCAGCCAGTTGGCCAGCCTGGAAAACGACCTGCGCCGCGCCGTGCTGGAACAGCAGTTCGAGCTGTTCTACCAGGTCCAGGTCGACAGCAACGACCAGGCCCTGGGCGCCGAGGTACTGCTGCGCTGGCGTCACCCGGAACGCGGCCTGGTATCGCCCGCCGACTTCATCCCCCTGGCCGAGGAAACCGGGCTGATCCTGCCTCTCGGCCACTGGGTCCTGCACACGGCCTGTGCGCGCCTGGCGCAGTGGGCAGAGGATATCCGCCTGGCCGGCCTGACCCTCGCGGTCAATGTCAGCCCCAGGCAGTTCGCCCTGCCCACCTTTGTCGAGGAAGTGCTGGCCCTGCTGGAGCACACCGGTGCCAATCCCGCCCGCCTCAAGCTGGAGCTGACCGAGAGCCTGCTGCTGGACAATGCCGACGAGATCATCGCCAAGATGGCCAGGCTCAAGGCCCACGGCGTTGGTTTCGCCCTGGACGACTTCGGCACCGGCTATTCCTCGCTCAGCTACCTCAAGCGCCTGCCGCTGGACCAGCTGAAGATCGACCAGACCTT
>CALMID010000108.1 GCA_937863915.1 uncultured Pseudomonas sp. | reverse complement strand
TCTTGCCCGAGCCGCTGGAGCCGATGATGCTGATCACCTCGTGCTTGTGGGCAGTCAGCGATACGCCCTTGAGCACCTCGGTGCCGTCGTAGGACTTGTGCAGGTTCTCCACCTCCAGGGCGGCCTGCGGATGATGCATGGTGGTCATGGGGCCACTCCTGTGGAAAGGCGGGTGAACAGGCCGCGACGCTTGCCCGGCTGGGCGCTGCGGCAGTGCAGATGGCGGGTCAGGCAGCGCTCCAGGCGCCGCCACAGCAGCACGAAAATCGTGGTCATCAGCAGGTAGAGCACGGCGGCCCAGAAGTACACGGACAGGTCGAAGGTCTGCGAGAAGGCGCGGCGGGTCTGGCCCATCACGTCCAGCACGGTGATCACGCTGACCACCGCGCTGCCCTTGAGCAGCAGGATCAGCTCGTTGCCCAGCGCCGGGAACGCGATGCGGTAGGCGTTGGGCAGGATGATCCGGCGGTACAGCTCAAACTTGCGCAGGCCCAAGGCAATGCCTGCCTCGATCTGCCCGCTGGGCACCGCGCGCAGGCCGCCGCGCAGGATCTCCACCTGGTAGGCGGTGGAATTGAGCACGAAGGTCAGCAGCGCGCAGTAGTACGGATCGCGGAAGAACCACCACAGCCCCGCCTCGGTCAGCGGCACGCGGAACTGCCCCGAGCCGTAATAGACCAGGAACAGCTGGGCCAGCAGCGGCGTGCCGCGAAAGAACGACACGTACAGGCGCACCGGCCAGCGCCAGGCGGCGCTCGGGCTGCGCCGCAGCAGCGCCAGCGGCAGCGACAGGCAGCACGCCAGCACGGACGCGATCAGGGTGATCTGCAGGGTCAGCCCGGCGCCGGACAGCAGTTGCCCGGAAAAACGTTCGAGGATGTCGATCATGCTGCGCGCCCCTCGCGTTCAAAGCCCCGGTTGGCGCGCTGCTCCAGGCGGGCCAGGCCCCATTCGCAGAGCAGGCAGATGGCCCAGTAGACCAGGCACACCACGGCGAAAAACAGGAAGGGTTTCTTGGTCACCCCCACCGCCACGTTGGCCATGCGCATCAGGTCGTTCAGCGCGATCACCGACACCAGCGCGGTGTCCTTGATCAGGCTGATCCACAGGTTGCCCAGCCCCGGCAGCGCCAGACGAAGCAGCTGCGGCAGCTCGATCAGGCGGAAGATGGTCAGCCGGCGCACGCCGATGGCCTGGGCCGCCTCCAGCTGGCCACGGTCCAGCGACTGCCAGGCACCGCGCCAGACCTCGCTGGAGTAGCCGGCGAACACCAGGCCCAGGGCGATCACCCCGGCCAGGAAGGGGCTCAGTTCGAAGGACTCGGCCTCCGGGTTGAACCACTTGAGCAGGCTGTTAAGCGCCAGGCCAACCCCGTGGTAGATGATGAACAGGGTCAGCAATTCCGGCAGACCACGGATGGTGGTGCTGAAGCCCACCGACAGGCCGCGCCACAGCGCCCGCCGGCACAGGCCGAGCGCCGCAACGGCCAGCCCCAGGGCCAGGCCGACCGGCAGGCTGGCCGCCGCCAGCGCCAGGGTCACCCCCAGGCCGCGCAGCAACTCGTCGCCCCAGCCGCCACCGGTAAAACTCAGGTAGGAGAGCCACTCCATAGAACAGCCTCTTCTCGATCAGAAGGAAGAACAATGCGACGCCCGGGCCCCTGCGGGCCCGGTGCATCACTTCTGCAGGGTCAGCAGGTTGACCGAGAAGTACT
>CALMID010000107.1 GCA_937863915.1 uncultured Pseudomonas sp. | reverse complement strand
GCCGGGTGGCTGGATCATCCGCTACATGCACTCCACCGGCGCCTCGGCGTTCTTCGTCGTGGTGTACCTGCACATGTACCGTGGCCTGATCTATGGTTCCTACCGCACCCCGCGTGAACTGGTCTGGATCTTCGGTTGCCTGATTTTCCTGGCGCTGATGGCCGAAGCCTTCATGGGCTACCTGCTGCCCTGGGGCCAGATGTCCTACTGGGGTGCCCAGGTGATCATCTCCCTGTTCGGTGCCATCCCGGTGATCGGTGATGACCTGACCATGTGGATCCGCGGTGACTACCTGATCTCCGGCATCACCCTGAACCGCTTCTTCGCCCTGCACGTGATCGCTCTGCCGATCGTTCTGCTCGGCTTGGTTGTGCTGCACATTCTGGCGCTGCACGAAGTCGGTTCGAACAACCCGGACGGTGTCGACATCAAGAAGAAGAAGGATGAGAACGGCATTCCGCTCGACGGCATCGCCTTCCACCCTTACTACTCGGTGAAAGACATCGTGGGCGTGGTGGTGTTCCTGTTCGTCTTCTGCGCCGTGATCTTCTTCTTCCCGGAGATGGGTGGTTACTTCCTGGAGAAGCCGAACTTTGAACAGGCCAACCCGTTCAAGACTCCGGCTCACATCGCTCCGGTCTGGTACTTCACGCCGTTCTACGCGATCCTGCGCGCCGTTCCGGACAAGCTGCTGGGCGTAATCGCCATGGGTGCTGCCATCGCCATCCTGTTCGTCCTGCCGTGGCTGGACCGTAGCCCGGTGAAGTCGATCCGCTACAAGGGCTGGATGAGCAAGATCTGGCTGCTGGTGTTCTGCGTGTCCTTCGTGATTCTGGGCGTGCTGGGTGTTCTGGCGCCGACGCCGGAGCGTACCCTGCTGTCGCAGATCTGCACCGCGCTGTACTTCGCCTACTTCATCCTGATGCCGTTCTACACCCGGATGGAGAAGACTAAACCGGTTCCGGAAAGGGTGACTGGCTGATGAAAAAGCAATTTCTCGCACTGATTCTCGCTGTACTGCCAGCCTTTGCTTTGGCTCAGGCCGCCCTCGAGTATCCGAATGATCACGTCGATATCGACCTGACCGACAAGGCTGCCCTGCAGGATGGCGCGCGTACTTTCGCCAACTACTGCATGGGTTGCCACAGTGCCAAGTTCCAGCGTTACGAGCGCGTGGCCAAGGATCTGGGTATTCCGGAGCAGGTCATGCTGGAGAACCTGGTGTTCACTGGCGCCAAGATCGGCGAGCACATGAAGATCGGCATGCAGCCCGACCAGGCCAAGGTCTGGTTTGGTGCTCCGCCGCCTGATCTGACCCTGGTTGCCCGTGTTCGTGGTGCCGATTGGATCTACACCTACCTGCGCACCTTCTATGAAGATCCGGCGCGTCCGTGGGGTGTGAACAACAAGGTCTTCCCGAACGTGGGTATGCCCAACGTGCTGGTCGGCCTGCAGGGTCGCCAGGTGATCGGTTGCAAGCAGGTACAAGTGGTTGAGAACGGCAAGAAGCAGTTCGATCCGCTGACCGGCGCGCCTATTACTCACGAAGCCTGTGACCAACTGACCGTTGTGCCGAAGACTGGTACTCAGTCGGAGGCCGAGTTCGATGAGACCATCAAGAACCTGGTGACCTTCCTTGAGTACTCGGCCAACCCGGTCAAGCTCGAGAGCCAGCGCATTGGTGTCTACGTGCTGCTGTATCTGGCCTTCTTCTTCGTATTCGCCTATCTGCTCAAGCGCGAATACTTGAAAGACGTGCACTGATCCAGTCCCTGCTTTACCGTGCGCGCCCTTCGGGGCGCGCACGCGTTTCTGCTGTCTGTAAACCGCTGTAGCGAGGAGGGCTTGATGGCCTCTATTACCAAGCTCACCCTGTTTTCCGATCCTGTCAGTCACTACAGCCACCGCGTGCGTCTGGTGCTGGCCGAGAAAGGCCTGGTTGCCGATCTTCAGGAAATTCCTGCGGGCCAGTGTCCAGCGCGTCTGGCTGAACTCAACC
>CALMID010000106.1 GCA_937863915.1 uncultured Pseudomonas sp. | reverse complement strand
TAATTACATCGCCATTGATCCTGCGCTGGGCGAACCCGAGAGAAATTTTGTCGCATTGAAGGAGCCGCCTGCCATCTCCGATGCCATTGCTGGTCTGCACCTAACCCTCAAGGCTGATCGACTGGGGTCGCTGGAGGCGGGTTCTCCCATCTATTACCAGCAGATTCAGGTTGGCCAGATCAAAAGCTACCAACTGGCCGAGGACCAGCGCGGTGTTGATATCAAGGTCTTCATCGAGCCTGAATATGCCCACCTGGTGCGCAAGCACACACGCTTCTGGAATGCCAGTGGGGTCACCATCAGTGGCGGTTTGTCGGGATTCAAGGTGCGTACAGAGTCGCTGGTCAGCATTGCGGCTGGTGGTATTGCGTTTGCCACGCCCGAGCACCGCCGTGACAGCCCGCCCACCGATGCCAGTATTCCGTTCCGGCTCTACGAAGATTTTGATGCCGCGCAATCGGGGTTGAAGGTGCTGCTGCGCCTGAAGAGCGTCGATGCTCTGGAGCCGGGCAAGACTCCGGTGATCTACAACGGGGTGCAGGTCGGCACCCTGAAGTCCATGGACATGGGCAAGGACTTCAGTCAGGCCACGGCCGAGCTGACCATGGACCCGCGCACTGAAGAGCTGCTGGTCGAGGGAACCGAGTTCTGGACGGTCAAGCCCAGTATCTCGCTGGCCGGTATCACCGGGCTGGAGGCGCTGGTCAAGGGCAACTACATCGAGGTGCGCTTCTCCAAGGAGGGGGCGCCGACGCGTGAGTTCGTGGTGCGTGAGAAAGCTCCGCCCCTTAAGGAAAACGCTCCGGGCCTGCACTTGAACCTGACCAGTGAGCGCGTTGGCTCATTGCAGGCCGGTAGCCCGGTGCTGTACCGGCAAATGCGGGTGGGTACCGTACAGAGCACGCAGCTGAGCAGTGACAAGCGTAGCGTCACCTTTACCGTGCATATCCCGCCGGAGTTCAGCAACCTGGTCAATGATTCGACACGCTTCTGGAATGCCAGCGGTGTGACGCTGAAGGGCGGGCTGAGTGGCGTAGAGGTCAAGAGCGAGTCGCTGGAAAGTCTGATCATGGGCGGTATCTCCTTTGATACACCGCAATTGAACAAGCCGCGTCGCAAGAGCGAGTTCGTGCTCTATGACAGCGAGGACAAGGCTTCGGCACGGGGTGTGATGCTGGATATCCGGGTGCCATCTGCCGATGGCCTGAATGTCGGGACGCCGGTGCGTTTCAAAGGGCTCGAAGTAGGCGAGATCGAGGCCATCGAGTTGCTGCCCGATCTGTCGGGTGTGGTCCTCAAGGCCCGTGTGGTGCAGGCGGAGCAGCGTATCGCTGTGGCTGGCACGGAGTTCTGGGTGGTCAAGCCAGAACTGGGCCTGGCCCGTACCGCCAACCTGGATACGCTGGTGAGTGGCAAGTACCTTGAAGTTGCCCCTGCAGCGCGCCCCGGTGCGGTTAAGACCAGCTTTGTCGCGCGTGAGTCGGCCCCGCTGAATACGGCCAGTGGCGAGAAGGGCTTGCGCATTGTACTCAGTGCCCCTCAGCGCGGCTCGCTCAAACCGGGTGTAGCGGTGAGTTATCGCGAGATTCCAGTGGGCAAGGTCACCAGCTTCAAGCTGGGGCCGAACTCGGATCGCGTACTGATTGAGCTGTTGATCGAACCGCGTTACGCGCCGCTGGTGCGCAGTGGCACGCGCTTCTGGAATACCAGTGGGATTGGCGTGGATGCCGGTCTGTTCAAGGGCGTCAAGGTGCGCACCGATTCGCTGGAGTCGATGCTGGAAGGCGGGATTGCCTTTGCCACGCCAGACAATCCGCAGATGGGTGGCCCGGCTTATGCCGGACAGACCTTCGTGCTGTTCGACGACCCGCAGGATGACTGGCTGAAATGGGCGCCGAAGATCAGTTTGGGTAAATAAGCACATCGCGCAATGAACAAGGGCCGCATCTGCGGCCCTTGTCGTTTCTGGCGGTCAGGCCGGCTCGACGGCGTTGCTAGCCCGGCGTTTGATGAACTTCCAGTCCGCCTCATCGATGTAGATGCCATTCGGGCCGCTGCCGCCCTCCAGATCGATGGCCACGTGAGCCGAGACCTGCGGTTTGACCGAGGCGAGGATGGGCACAAAGCCCAGCTGCAGGCTGGTTTCGATCAGCGCCTGCTGGTTGCGCTCGTCGATATCGGCGGCTTCATCCAGGTAGTAGGGCAGGCGAACCTTGCCGGCCTGCTCACGATCCATCAGGTGCAGCAACAGGTACATGTTGGTCAGCGCCTTGATGGTCATGGTCGTGCCGTTGGAGGCAGCGCCATCGATGTCGGTGTGGATGATCGGTTGCCCGCCGACCTTGGTGATCTCGAAGGCCAGCTCGAACAGGTCCTTGAGGCCGAGCTGGTTACCATTGGCGGCAACCAGGCGGGCCAGATATTCCTTGGCTTCCTCGTTGCGCGCATCCTGGTCGCTGGACTGGGTCAGGTCGAACACCGAGAGGGTTTCGCCTTCTTCATACTGCCCGGCACTGTGGATGATCTGGTCGATATGGCGCAGGGCGTCCTTGTTCGGTGCCAGTACGATGCGGAAACTCTCCAGGTTGGAGACCTGGCGCCGGTTGATTTCGCGGTTGAACAGCGCCAGCTGGTGTTCGAGGTTGTCGTAGTCGCTGCGGATGTTGCGCAGCGTACGGGCGATGTCGGTCACGGCTGCACGGCGTGCCTTGGCCAGAGTCAGGGCTTCATCCTGGCGATGGGCATAGGCGTTGATCAGCAGGTGCAGGCGGCGCTCGGGGTCTTCTTCGCTGTCGAACTTGGCCACGCCCTTGAGGCGGACCTGGGCGTAGAGCGCGTCGATCTGGCCGTCGATACGCTGCAGCGCCTGCCAGCTGTCCTGGTAGTCATTGAGCAGCGGCAGCAGGTTGTCCAGGCTGTCGTCCACAGGCTCCATGAATGGCGTGCCGAAGGGCAGGTTGGTCGGCAGCAGCTGGCGACGGCGCAGGGCGTCCTCCAGCGTGCGCTCCTTGGCTTCCAGGTCGGCCAGTTGGCGGCCGACCAGCTGCAGCTTGGCGGAGAGCTGTTGCACGCGCTCGGTGAACGCATCGCTGGCGCGCTTGAGCTCATCCTGAGCGGCTTCCAGTTGCGCGAGCTGTTCGAGTTTTTCGGGTTCTTCGGCGCTCAGGGTCTGGCTGCGGCGGAAGTCTTCCAAGGCTTTCTGAGCATCCAGAACGGCCTGGTACAGCTGCTCGGCCTGGGCCTTGCTCGCCGCGCGGTCGTTGGCCACCGCCTGCTGAGTCTTGAGCTGCTTGAGTTCGCGCTCCAAGCGGTCTTTCTGGTCGCGCAGGGCGGCGCGGTCGGCCAGCGCCTGCAGGGCGGGTGGCTCGATGTGCGAAAGGTCGATGGACAGGCCCGGTGCGACGAAGGTGTCGCCTTTGAATCGGTCCAGCACGGCCTCGACTGCCTTGACCCACTCATCGCCCTCGGCTTGGATGCCTTTCTCGCCAAGCGGCAGGCTGAACAGCTGGCCGTTGAACAGGCGCATCAGGCGATCGACATCGGCTTGGCTGAACTCCTCGCGCAGGCGCGAGTAGCTGTTGTTGTCGGCGTGGTCGAGCTGCTGCTTGACCGATTTCAGGCGCTTCTCCAGATCACGCAGGCGCTCGTCGAGGTCTTCGGCGGAGAACTGGCGCGATTGCGCCAGGGCGCCGGCCAGTTCGTCGTGGGCATCCTTGGCGGCCAGCAGTTGCTCTTCCAGCACTCTGGCATTGTCGACCAGGGCAAAGCGATTCTTCAGCACGGAAAGCTCGCCGAGCCAGCGCTGGATCTCGCTGATCTCGCGCTCCAGGCGCATCAGTTCCTGAGTGCCGCCGCGCTGCTCGTGCTGCAGGCCGTCCTGCTCGGCGCGATAGTGCTCATGCTGCTCCAGCAGTTCGCCTTTGCGGGCGTCTGCATAGTCGTGCCAGGCACCGAGCAGGTTGTCCAGCAGCGGCGAGAGGCGATGGAGCTTGCCGCGCAACAGTTCGCGCTGGTTGACGCCGCTGGCCAGGGCCTCGACCAGCGGGCCGGCGGTAACCAGCGCCTGGTAGTCCTGTTCCATGCGGCGCACGTCGCGGAAGGCTTCTTCGGTGGCGGCGATATAGTCGACGCTGCCCGAGCGCAGGCTGTGCTCGAAGGCATCGAGGAACAGCTGCTTGAGCTTGGCGGCGGTGATCTCGCGCATATGCAGCAGGTTGATGAACAGGGCGCGGAAGGTCTTCAGGCTCTGTTCGCTGGTCGAACGCAGAGGGATCAGCGTCAGGTCCAGCGGGATGGAGGTATGGCCGCCAACCAGCAGGCGCCGGAGCTCCTCAGGTTTGGCCTCGTAGGCCTTGATGCCCTCGCGCTCCAGGTTGGCAAACAGCTCGCGCTGGCGCAGGCAGGTGCCGTTCTTCTGGTAGTGGGCCAGGTCCAGTTCACCCTGGTACACGAAGAACTGGTGGCCGAAGCCGCCGCCCGGCCCGCGACCGGCGACGCCAATCACATGGCTGCCGTGGGGCAGGTTGACCTCGACCAGGATGTAGCTGGTGTCGCTGGCAAAGTAGAACTTGCGTGACTGCTCCAGGCTGTACTTGCCGAAGCTCATGTCCGACATGCGCGCGAGGATCGGGAACTGCAGCGCATTGATCGATGCCGATTTGCCCAGGTTGTTGGCGCCATACACCGACAGCGGGTTTTCCAGCGGGAAGATGCCCAGGCTGTAGCCCGCGGTGTTGAGCAGGGCGAAGCGGCGGATGCCGTAACGGTTCTCGCTCATGCTTGTACCTCCTGTTCTTCGGCAATGGCGCGGGCCAGGGCCGCTTCTTCGTCATCGGCGCTGTCGTCGGCCAGGCTGATGATGGGCTCCTCCTCCGGCTCTTCGTTGAGCGATGGGGCAGGGAGCGGCAGGTCGCTGTGCAGGACGGCAGCCAGGTCGCGGTCTTGCTGCACGGCCAGGCAGACATCGAGGAAGCGGTGCATCGGCGGCAGGAAGCGGTAGATGCCGTTGTCCTCCTGGGCAAAACCGAGCTGGCTCAGGCGGCGCATGACCTTCTCTTCCAGGTCTTCCTGGGTCTGTACCTCGGCCTGCACGAACAGGTCACGGTACTTGTCCAGCAGGGCTGGTAGCTCATCACGACCGAGAGTGCCGCCATCCAGTACGGCCAGCGGGTCGCGCCCCTGGTCGGCAAGGTGCTCGACCAGAATGAAGGTGAACAGCGCCAGGCGCTGGGCCGTCTTGTTCACCTGGGCGCCCATCTGCTCGGGGACGAAGTAATAGAAGCCGCGGCTGTCGCAGACCAGCTCGAAGCCCATGGCGCGGAACAGCGCGCGGTAGGCGTCCTGCAGGTTGGACAGCTGACTGTACAGCTCGGCGTCGCGCTGGCTGATGTGATAGCCCTTGAACAGCTCGCGGAAGATCGGCGTCAGCTGGGTCAGTTGGGAGAGATCAAGATGCATGGCTGGCGCTCGTGCTGTCGGCCTGATCTGCCTTGCTCGATAGCAGGGCATAGGAACACAGGCTCAGTTCATGTTCGGCGGTCTGGTAGTCGCGGCGCTCAAGGCGATCGCGCTGGAAACGGTTGTCCCGCGACAGGCGGGAGAACCAGTAGAGCAATTCGTCGGTGGCACCCTTGGGCTCCTGCTCCAGCAGCCAGAGCATCAGGTCCGGCAGCGGCAGCGCCTGCTCGCAGCGTTCGATCATTTCGCGGGCGGTGCGCGGTGGGCGTGGCGCCTCGCCGGAGCGAGCCTTGCTGGCGCGGGGGAACTGGGCTGGTTTGGGCTCGAAGCGAGCCAGGGCGTAGACGTAGCTTTCCACCTGGCTGGCCGTGCCGAGGAAGTTGCTCTGCGGCCGGGTGAACAGTGGCAGCGACGCCTGCGGCACGGCATCCAGTCCCCTCTTGCGGATTGCTGCCAGGGCCAGCGCGGCACCACGGGTGACGGCGTTGTGCCGGCGCGCTTCCTCGCGCAGCGGCAGCAGCAACTCGCGGGCGCGGCGCAGGGTCAGCTGGGCGGTGGTCTGCATCTCCAGAATCCGCGCGTGGGTACGCAGCAGCAGATCGTCGTCGACCAGTTGGCCGAGGCGCTGCTGCTCGCCGAGCAGGCGCAGCAGCACCTGTTCTACCCGGTATACGCCTTGCTCGAAGGCGCCGTCCGCGGCCACCAGCTGGATCATCGGCTCGACGTATTCGTCCCAGGTCGCCAGTACCTCGGCGTAGCGCTGGCGCAAGGGGATCTGCCGGTCGCTGGTCTTGGCCCGCTCAGCCACGCCGATCAGCGCCTGCTCGTCGTTGGCCAGCTTCTTGAGCACGTCGCGGACGCGCATGTCGAGCAGACGCAGCTGCCGCGCCAGATCGTGGCCGTCACGGGCGTCGAAGGCCTCGCGGATATAGCCGGCCAGGCGCTCCAGATGACGCAGGTAGGCCTCGATTTCCAGGCACAGGCCCAGACGATGCTCGCGGCGCAGGTAGGCGAGAAAATCGTGAATCTGCGCGTTCAGCTCGAAGCGGTTCGGGCTCTTGGCCACGGGCACCAGAATGTCCAGGCGTATCCACTGGTCGAGCAGCGCCGTGATATCGGTCGGGGTGCCATCGGGTAACTGGCTGGCCAGCTGGCCGCGCAACTCGGCCAGGCCCAGGGTGCCGGCATCGAAGCGCTCGCAGAGCGGCTCGAGCAACGTCCAGTGTTCGGCAAGGGCGCGCAGGACGCGCTTGGGGTCGATCATGGGCGGGGCGATCCATCACAAAAGCGGCGATTGTACTGCAGGAAAAGCCTGGCGAGGGATTGCTCTCGGATTGCTGGTGCGACTGACGAAAAACGGCAGTTTAAGTCGGTACTCGCGGCTGCGGTGCTCGTTTGTACACTGAGATTCCGTGCTCCGAGG
>CALMID010000105.1 GCA_937863915.1 uncultured Pseudomonas sp. | reverse complement strand
ACGCTGCTGGGCATCAAGGGCCAGTATCTGCTGCTCGATACCGGGGTGATCAATCTTCGTAAATTCACGGCCTACCAGGTCGCCATTTCTCAGTAAGGGCCACAAGCCATGCGCAACGATCAACCGAAAGTCATTTTCCTCAAGGACTATCAGGCGCCTGAGTACCTGATCGACGAGACTCACCTGACCTTCGAGCTGTTCGAGGACCAGACCCTGGTTCACGCGCAGCTGATCCTGCGCCGCAATCCGGCGCGTGGCAGTGATCTGCCGCCGCTGGTGCTCGATGGCCAGCAGCTCGAACTGCTCTCGCTGAAGCTCGATGACCGCGAGTTGACGGCTGGCGACTACCAGCTGGATGACAGTCACCTGACCCTGCAGCCGACGCAGGCCAGCTTCGTCATCGACAGCACGGTGCGTATCCATCCGGAGGCCAATACCGCGCTGGAAGGCCTGTACAAGTCCGGCAAGATGTTCTGCACCCAGTGCGAGGCCGAGGGCTTCCGCAAGATCACCTATTACCTCGACCGCCCGGACGTGATGAGCAAGTTCACCACCACGCTCAGTGCCGAGAAGCAGCGTTACCCGGTGCTGCTGTCCAACGGCAACCCGATTGCCAGTGGCGAGGAAGAAGGCGGCCGGCACTGGGCAACCTGGCAGGACCCGTTCATGAAGCCGGCCTACCTGTTTGCCCTGGTGGCCGGTGACCTGTGGTGCCTGGAAGACAGCTTCACCACCATGAGCAAGCGCGAGGTGGCGCTGCGCATCTACGTGGAGCCGGAAAATATCGGCAAGCTGCAGCACGCCATGGACAGCCTGAAGAAATCGATGAAGTGGGACGAGGAGGTTTACGGTCGCGAATACGACCTGGACATCTTCATGATCGTCGCGGTCAACGATTTCAACATGGGGGCCATGGAAAACAAGGGCCTCAATATCTTCAACTCCAGCTGCGTGCTGGCGCACCCGGAGACGGCGACCGATGCGGCGCATCAGCGCGTTGAAGCCGTGGTGGCCCACGAATACTTCCACAATTGGTCGGGTAACCGGGTGACCTGCCGCGACTGGTTCCAGCTGTCGCTCAAGGAAGGCTTTACCGTGTTCCGCGATGCCGAGTTCTCGGCCGACATGAATTCGCGTACGGTCAAACGCATTGAGGATGTGGCCTTCCTGCGCACCAACCAGTTTGCCGAGGACGCCGGCCCCATGGCTCACGCGGTGCGCCCGGAGTCCTTCATCGAGATTTCCAACTTCTACACCCTGACCGTCTACGAGAAGGGTTCGGAAGTGGTGCGCATGCTGCGCACCCTGCTGGGTGCCAAGGGCTTCCGTCAGGGCAGTGATCTGTACTTCGACCGTCATGACGGTCAGGCCGTGACCTGTGACGATTTCATCAAGGCCATGGAAGATGCCAACGGCGTCGATCTGACTCAGTTCAAGCGCTGGTACAGCCAGGCCGGTACGCCACGTCTGGAGGTCAGCGAGAGCTATGATCCGGCGGCCAATACCTATCGCCTGGCGTTCCGTCAGAGTTGCCCGGCAACGCCGGGGCAGAGCGAGAAGCTGCCCTTTGTCATTCCTGTGGAGCTGGCGCTGCTGGATGGCCATGGGCGTGAACTGCCGTTGCAGCTGGTGGGGGAGGACGCGCCGGTGGGTATCGTGC
>CALMID010000104.1 GCA_937863915.1 uncultured Pseudomonas sp. | reverse complement strand
CCGCCAGACAAACAAAAAGGCCAGTCACCTGACGGGGACTGGCCTTTTTGGCATTGCCTTACGACTTACAGCGGCTTGCCACGGTTGCCGTGGGCGGCCACGAACTGCTGCACGGTCTTCAGGTCGTTGGCCAGCACGGTGCAGCGCTCTTCGCGCTGGAACAGGTCGGCCAGGTGCGGCGGCAGCGCCGGAACCGCATCGATACCCGCCTTCTCCACCGCTTCCGGGAACTTGACCGGATGCGCGGTACCCAGGGTGACCATGGGGATGGCCAGACTGCGGCGGCATTCGCGCGCAGCACGTACACCGATGGCGGTGTGCGGGTCGAGCAGTTCGCCACACTCCTGGTACACCTGAGCGATGGTCTCGCAGGTCTGTTGATCGCTGACGGCCAGCGAGTCGAACAGCTTGCGCGCCTCGGTCCAGCGGTCTTCCTCGACGCTGAAACCGCCGCCCTGCTTGAAGGTCTCCATCAGTCCGGCGATAGCCGCGCCGTTGCGACCGTGCAGGTCGAACAGCAGGCGCTCGAAGTTCGACGAGACCATGATGTCCATGGACGGCGACAGGGTCGGGTGCAGGGTGTCCTTCACATACTGATTACCGCTCATGAAGCGGTGCAGGATGTCGTTGCGGTTGGTCGCGACGATCAGCTGGCTGATCGGCAGGCCCATGTTGCGCGCCAGGTAGCCGGCGAAGATGTCGCCGAAGTTGCCGGTCGGCACCGAGAACGCCACGGAACGCGCCGGGCCGCCCAGCTGCAGGGCCGCATGGAAGTAGTAGACGATCTGGGCCATGATCCGTGCCCAGTTGATCGAGTTGACCGCCACCAGACGGGTGCCCTTGAGAACACCCTGGTCGGCGAAGCTCGCCTTGACCATCTCCTGGCAGTCGTCGAAGTTGCCTTCGATGGCGATGTTGTGGATGTTTTCGCCGAGGATGGTAGTCATCTGCCGGCGCTGCACCTCGGACACACGGTTGTGCGGGTGCATGATGAAGATATCGACGTTGTCGCAAGCCTTGCAGCCTTCGATGGCCGCCGAGCCGGTGTCGCCACTGGTGGCGCCCATGATCACCACGCGTTCGTTGCGCTTGGCCAGCACGTGGTCGAGCAGGCGACCCAGCAGTTGCAGGGCGAAATCCTTGAACGCCAGGGTCGGGCCGTGGAACAGCTCGAGCACCCACTCATTGGTGTCCAGCTGACGCAGCGGCGCTACGGCCTTGTGGGCGAACACGCCGTAGGTGTCTTCGAGAATCTTCTTGAAATCGGCATCGGCAATGGAACCAGCCACGAACGGGCGCATCACCCGGAAAGCCAGCTCGTGGTAAGGCAGATCGGCCCAGGAGGCAATCTCTTCCACCGTGAAGCGCGGCAGGTTCTCCGGCACATAGAGGCCGCCGTCGCTGGCGAGGCCAGCCAGCAGCACGTCTTCAAAGTTCAGGGCCGGCGCCTGGCCGCGGGTACTGATATAACGCATGGTGCTCGCCCTTCTTAATTCAGGTGCTCAACGCGGATGCGCATAACCGGGCCGGATACATCCGCCAAGGCTTCCAGCGCGCTGATCGCGTCGTTCATGGATTGTTCGGTCACGCGGTGGGTGAGGAGAATCAGCGGCACCAGGCCATCCTGCTCCTCGGCTTCCTTCTGCATGATCGACTCGATGTTGATGCCACGCTCGGAGAGGATGGTCGCCACCTTGGCCAGCACGCCCGGACGGTCCTGTACCTGGATGCGCAGGTAGTAGGCGCTCTGGCACTCGGCGATCGGCAGGATCGGGTGATCGGACAGCAGGTCGGCCTGGAAGGCCAGGTGCGGCACGCGGTTCTGCGGATCGGTGGTCAGCGCACGGACCACATCGATCACATCGGCCACCACGGCAGAGGCGGTCGGTTCCATGCCGGCGCCAGCGCCGTAGTACAGGGTGCTGCCGACGGCGTCGCCATTGACCATCACCGCGTTCATCACGCCGTTGACGTTGGCGATCAGGCGGTCGGCCGGGATCAGGGTCGGGTGCACGCGCAGCTCGATGCCGGCCTCGGTGCGGCGAGCCACACCCAGGTGCTTGATGCGGTAGCCCAACGCTTCGGCGTAGTTGACGTCGGCACTGGTGAGCTTGGTGATGCCCTCGGTGTAGGCCTTGTCGAACTGCAGCGGAATACCGAAGGCGATGGACGCCAGGATGGTCAGCTTGTGCGCAGCGTCGATGCCTTCGACGTCGAAGGTCGGGTCGGCTTCGGCATAGCCCAGCGCCTGAGCTTCTTTCAGCACATCAGCGAAGGCACGACCCTTCTCGCGCATCTCGGTGAGGATGAAGTTGCCGGTACCGTTGATGATGCCGGCCAGCCAGTTGATGCGGTTGGCCGCCAGGCCCTCGCGGATCGCCTTGATCACCGGGATGCCACCGGCTACGGCGGCTTCGAAGGCCACGATGACGCCCTTCTCGCGGGCCTTGGCGAAAATCTCATTGCCGTGCACGGCAATCAGCGCCTTGTTGGCGGTGACCACATGTTTGCCATTCTCGATGGCCTTCATCACCAGATCACGGGCGATGGTGTAGCCGCCGATCAGTTCGATGATGATGTCGATTTCCGGGTTGTTCACCAGATCGAAGACGTCGGCGGTAATGGGGGTACCGCTGGTATCGCACTTCGGGTTGGTGTCACGCGCGGCAATCTGGGCGACTTCAATGCCGCGCCCGGCACGGCGGGCAATCTCCTCGGCATTGCGTTTGAGTACGTTGAAGGTACCGCCACCGACGGTACCAAGCCCACAGATGCCTACTTTGACCGGTTTCACGCTGAAACTCCCCATCATCTCTGCACGAAGCGGCCGGGCAATGCCCGGCCGATTAAAAGGACTGCACATTACGAAGCCGGCCATTTTACTGTCAAATGGCCGCTTCGGCGCGGCTTATTTGCCGCTGGCTTCGATCGCCAGCTTGGCCAGCTGCGGTGCCGGCTGATAGCCCGGAATCAGCTGTCCATTGGCCAGTACGATTGCAGGGGTGCCATTCACACCAATTGAATGACCCAGGGCATAGTGCTTCATGACCGGGTTGTCGCAGGTGGCCGCCGGCACTTCCTTGCGTGCCTTGGCCAGGTCCATCGCCGCCTGGCGATCTTTGGCACACCAGACACTGACCAGGGTCTGATGACCATGGCTGCCTTCGCCCTGACGCGGGAACGCCAGGTAGCGCACCTCGATGCCAAGGCGGTTCAGCTCGGGCACCTCGGAGTGCAGCTTCTGGCAATAGCCGCAATCGGTATCGGTAAACACGGTGATATGCGTCTTGGTCTCGCCCTTGGCCGGGAACACCACCATCTCGCTGGCAGGCACCTTGGCCAGCATGGCCGCAATTTCCTTGCTGGCATGCTGCTCGGTCAGGTTCTGCGCCTTGCCGTCGCGCACCTGATACAGATCCCCCTGCAGGATGTACTGACCGTCCGGACTGGCGTAGAGCAGACGTCCGCCCTTGAGCTGGACCTGATACAGCCCCGGCATGGCGCTCTCAGCAATGGCCTCGATCGGCAGATCGGGCTGAATCGACTGCAGGGTCTTGCGAATGGCCTGATCCGGATCGGCGGCCTGGGCAACGGCAGCGGCCAGAGCAAGGGTCAGGCCGGCAAACAGACGAGATACGCGCATGAAACACTCCTTGGATAGAGGCCGCAGCCTACCACAGAAGCCCGTGGCGCTTGGTGCCGCAGGCCGAGCGGATGTTTGCAGCTGATGACAGGCTCAACCGCGGGGATGATGCTGCGCGTGTAGCGCCTGCAGACGCGCCTTGGCCACGTGGGTATAGATTTGCGTGGTCGAGAGGTCACTATGCCCAAGCAGCATCTGCACCACGCGAAGATCGGCACCATGATTGAGCAGATGAGTGGCAAAGGCATGGCGCAAGGTATGCGGCGACAGGGAGGCCTGGATCATCGCCGTGCGGGCGTGCAGCTTGATGCGGTGCCAGAAGGTCTGCCGGGTCATCTGCTCGCCCCGCAGACTGGGAAACAGCACAGCACTGGGCGCCCCCTTGAGCAACAAGGGTCGCGCTTCTTGCAGATAGCGCTCCAGCCACAACAGCGCCTCCTTGCCCAGCGGCACCAGACGCTCCTTGCTGCCCTTGCCGAAGATCCGC
>CALMID010000103.1 GCA_937863915.1 uncultured Pseudomonas sp. | reverse complement strand
TGATCAGCATCATCGGCTCCAGCGGCTCGGGCAAGAGCACCTTCCTGCGCTGCATCAACCTGCTGGAGCAGCCGCACTCGGGCAAGATCCTGCTCAATGGCGAGGAACTCAAGCTCAAGCCCGGCAAGGATGGTGCGCTCAAGGCGGTGGATGCCAAGCAGCTGCAGCGCATGCGCTCGCGCCTGTCGATGGTGTTCCAGCATTTCAACCTGTGGTCGCACATGAGCGCCCTGGACAACGTCATGGAAGCGCCGGTGCATGTGCTCGGCGTGAGCAAGGCCGAGGCCCGCGACAAGGCCGAGCACTACCTGGCCAAGGTCGGCGTGGCGCACCGCAAGGATGCCTATCCGGGACACATGTCCGGCGGCGAGCAGCAGCGCGTGGCCATTGCCCGCGCGCTGGCGATGGAGCCGGAGGTAATGCTGTTCGACGAACCGACCTCGGCGCTCGATCCCGAGCTGGTCGGCGAGGTACTCAAGGTGATGCAGGACCTGGCCCAGGAAGGCCGCACCATGGTGGTGGTGACCCACGAGATGGGCTTTGCCCGCGAGGTCTCCAACCAGCTGGTATTCCTGCACAAGGGCCTGGTCGAAGAGACCGGTTGCCCGAAGGAAGTGCTGGCCAATCCGCAGTCCGAGCGGTTGCGCCAATTCCTCTCCGGCAGCCTGAAATAAGCGGCTAGACTTGCACACCATGACGACCGCGCAGCGCATTACCTTTCTGCTTTGGCCTTCCGTCCGCCCCATGACCCTGGCGCTGGCGGAGGAGGTGCTGCGGGTTGCCCGCCGCGTGCATGCCGATGCCCACTACGAGCTGCAGCTGCTGCATGCCGAGCCCTTTGCCGAGGACACTGGCTGGCGTCTGCCGGGCGAGCCGTGGAGCGGTTCGCTGGAGCACACCGAGCGGCTGTTCCTGTTTGCCGACGAGCCACCAGCGAGCATGCCGCCGGCGCTGCAGAGTGCCCTGAAACAGGCCGCCCGCAGTGGTTGCGTGCTCGGTGCCTTTGCCGCCGGGGTGTTTCCCCTGGCCCAGCTCGGTCTGCTCGACGGGTATCGCGCCGCCGTGCACTGGCGCTGGCTGGACGAGTTTGCCGAGCGTTATCCCAAGGCCATTGCCACCAACCATCTGTTCGACTGGGACCGTGACCGCCTGACGGCGTGCGGCGGCATGACCGTGGTCGACCTGCTGCTGGCCGTGCTTAGCCGCGACCACGGCGCCGAGCTGGCCGGTGCGGTCAGCGAGGAACTGGTGGTCGAGCGTATCCGCGAAGGTGGCGAGCGCCAGCGCATTCCGCTGCAGAACCGTTTGGGCTCCAGCCATCCCAAGCTGACTCAGGCGGTGCTGCTGATGGAGGCCAACATCGAGGAACCGCTGACCACCGACGAGATTTCCCAGCATGTCTGCGTGTCGCGCCGGCAGCTGGAACGCATCTTCAAGCAGTACCTCAACCGCGTGCCCAGCCAGTACTACCTGGAACTGCGCCTGAACCGCGCGCGGCAGATGCTGATGCAGACCAGCAAGTCGATCATCCAGATCGGCCTGTCCTGCGGTTTCTCATCCGGCCCGCACTTCTCCAGCGCCTACCGCAACTTCTTCGGCGTTACGCCGCGGGATGACCGCAACCAGCGCCGCGGCCAGCACCCGGCCGACGCCCAGCCGCTGATGGTCGAGCGCGGCTGACAGCGTCCGACCCGCTTCGGCGAGTCGATGCTTTACAGCTGCTCGATACGGTTGCGGCCGTCGGCCTTGGCCTTGTACAGCGCGCGGTCGACGCGCTCGAGCATGCTGGGCAGGTCATCGCCGTCGCGGAACTGCGCCACGCCGAAGCTGGCCGTCTTGCGCTGCACCGTATCGAAGGCGAAGTCTTCCAGGCGCTGTTGCAGGGTGCGTGCGGCGGCCCTGGCCTGCTCGCTGTCGGCGTCGGGCAGGATGATGAGGAATTCTTCGCCACCCAGCCGGCCCACCTTGTCCACCGCGCGGACGTTGCGCCGCAGCAGGGCGGCGAACTGGCGCAGTACCGTATCGCCGACGGCATGGCCATGGGTGTCGTTGACGCTCTTGAAATGGTCGATGTCGATCAGGATTACCGAAAACGGCGTGCCATAGCGCTGCGCCCGGGCGATCTCCTCGGCGAAGAACTGGTCGATGCGGGCGCGGTTCCACAGCCCGGTCAGACCATCGATGCTGGCGCTGAGTGCCAGCTGGCTCTGCTGGAGGAACATGGTCTTGTGCACCTTCTCCAGCATGAAGGCGCTGAGCAGACCGAAGGACGTGGCCGCCAGCGTCCAGACCAGGTGCAGGTGCTGCAGCCCCGGTTGCAGCGAGTCGCCCAGCGTGGTCGCGAGAATCAGCACGGCTGCCGTGCCACCGGTGAAGACGGCCTGACGCAGAGTCATGCCGGAGATGGCAAAGATCCAGATGAGGATCAGGTACAGCTCGGGGCTGAAGTAGGCGAAATCGTGGTGGTGGCTGTTGAGATACAGATGATTGATGGTCGCGTTGACCGGCGAGGCGATCAGCAGGGCGAGCATCGGCCGGTACAGCTGGGGGTAAAAGCTCATGATGCCGACGGCCAGCAGCGTGGCGGGCACCACGAAGCCGTGGATCAGCAGGCGCAGCGTGAGCTGGTCATTGGCCACCTGCTGTTCGACGATGGCATACACGAGATACAGCAGGGCGGTGAGGAAGGCGACGTAACGGATCTGTGGCACCTTGGCCTGCCGGTACCAGGTGGCAAAATCCTGCCGCGTCGAGTCGCTCAAGCCGTGCAGCGGATCCAGCGAGCGCTTAAGCGTACTGATCAGCGTCACCCGGGTGCTCCTGTCAAAAGGCCATCATGGCATACAGGATAAGCCACTCAGCATTTTGCGTGCCGGGTGTCGCGCAGCTTTTTGCACCAGCTCTGGCGACAGCTATCAACAGACCTTAAGGCAGAGCAGCGTCATCGACATCTTCTTCGCTGGTTTCGACCGGGGTGGCCAGGACCTTGTCGATGCGTTTGCCGTCCATGTCGACCACTTCGAACATCCAGCCATCCCATTGCACCCGGTCGCTGGTGGCCGGCACGCGGCCCAGCAGCAGCATGATCATGCCGGACACGGTGTGGAAGCGCCCTTTGTCTTCTTCGGGAACGCTCTTGAGCGTGAGGCGATCCTTCATCTCCGGGATGGGGATGGCGCCGTCGAGCAGCCACGAGCCGTCGTGCCGCTGCACGGCCCAGGCGTCATCGGCATTGTTGGGGGTGAACTCGCCGGTGACGGCTTCCAGCACGTCCTGCAGGGTGACGATGCCTTCCAGCTCGCCGTACTCGTCGATGACGAAGGCCATCTGCATGCCGCTGGCGCGGAACTGCTCCAGCAGCTCCATGCCGGTGAGGGTTTCCGGTACATAGACGCAGTGGTGCAGCTGGGCGGTGAAGTCGGGTTTTTCGCCTTTGGCCAGGCAGGCGAAGGCCTGCTTGGCATGAACCACGCCCAGCAGGTTGTCCAGGCCGCCATCACAGACCGGGAAGCGCGAGTGCTCCGACTCGATCATCAGCTGAATGTTCTCTTCCGCCGGCTTGCGCACATCGATGTAGACCAGGTCGGAGCGCGGGATCATCAGCGAGCCGAGCTGGCGGTCGTCCAGGCGGAACACATTGCGCACCATCTCGTGCTGATGCTGTTCGATGACGCCCGACTCGGAGCCTTCTTCGAGCATGGCGTGAATCTCTTCCTCGGTGACGCCCGAATTGTTGACCAGGCGCACGCCCATGATGCGCAGGATGGTGTGGGTCGACCAGG
The DNA here is from genome assembly GCA_937863915.1 of uncultured Pseudomonas sp. GTDB lineage: Bacteria > Pseudomonadota > Gammaproteobacteria > Pseudomonadales > Pseudomonadaceae > Aquipseudomonas. The sequence continues at coordinate 6,719 of CALMID010000103.1, read as the reverse complement.
ACAGCAGCAGCACGAACGGGCGGGTCAGGAAGGACAGCGTCACCATCGGCCGTGCGACCAGGCGGGCGATGGCTTCCGGGTTGAGCTGGCCGATGCGCTTGGGCACCAGTTCGCCGATCACGATGGACACGTAGGTGATCACGATCACCACGCCGGCGGTGGCACCGATACTGGCCGTGGCGCTGTCAACGCCGAGCGTTTTCAGCCACTCGGCCAGTGGCGCGGCCAGCACGGCCTCACCGACGATACCGTTCAAGATGCCGATGGAGGTGATGCCGATCTGGATGGTCGAGAGAAACTTGGTCGGGTCTTCACCGAGTTTCAGCGCCACGGCGGCGGACGAGTCGCCATCGGCCGCGAGCTTCATCAGGCGGGCTTTTCTGGCGGCGACCAGGGCGATCTCCGACATGGCGAACAGGCCATTGAGGACGATCAGCAAAGCCAGGGCGAAAAATTCCATTGTTGTTCTCCCAGTGCGTTTTCTGCGCACTGCTATTCATTGATTCGGTATTCGATGTCTTGCCCGGGGCACTCAGCAGGATGACGGCTGAGCAGCGCTTACCGGCGCCAGCTGCTGCAGGCACTCGCGTGTGCAGCAACCCAGGGCTGCGCCCTTGAGATCACAGAGTATCCCCAGTTCGGCTTGCTTGCGGCCGAGTAGGCGCAAGGCCTCGCCAAGGCTGATGGAGATGGGCAGGCAGGGCGTCAGGGTGACGAGGCGCTGTACATCGGCGCGGTTGCCGGTCAGCAGCTCGATGGCCAGTGGTGTTCTGTGAACATAGCCGAGCGGGAAGTCTTCTTCGGCGCTGGCGAACACCAGCAGGTAGCCGGGCGGGCTGTGCATGACCGCCGCACGCATGGCGGCGCGGGTGCTGTCGAGGTCGATCCGCGGGAAATGCTCCAGCGGGATCAGCAGTGCCGGTAGCCGATTGCCAAGGGGCAGCGCCGAGCGGTCTGCCGGGGAAGGCGGTTGGCTGTGCAGGCTTTCCGGGTTTGAAAAGCGGCGACTGGGAGGTTCCGATGAGGCTGGCATTTGAATCTGTTGAAAACCAAGGGAACCAAAGCATAACTGCGATTGTCGCGGTGGCGGCGCAGGCATGTTTTACAAGCTGTGTGCTTGGCCAAGGTGCCCGGCAGATTGGGGCTCAAAGACCGACCGTCACTTCGCGCAGCGTTTCGCCCTCGCGGATGACGAAGATCGCGCTCAGTCCCCGGGCCCGCGCCAGTTCGCTGCCGCGCTCCAGACCGAGCACCAGCAGGGCGGTCGCCCAGGCGTCGGCATACATGCAGCTGGTGCAGAGTACGGATACCGATGCCAGTGGCGAGATCAGCGGCGTGCCGCTGCGCGGGTCCATGGTGTGCGAGTAGACCGTGCCGTCGCGCTCGCGCCAATGCCGGTAGTCGCCGGAGGTGGCGATGGCGGTGTCGCTGATGGCCATGGCACCGAGCACTTCGCGGCGCCCCTTGAGCGGTTTTTCCAGGGCAACGCACCATTCGTTGCCATCGGCTTTCAGGCCACAGGCACGCATTTCGCCGTCGATGCCCACCAGATAGGAATGGATGCCCTGTCGTTCCAGGCAACGTGCCAGCTGATCCACGGCAAAGCCCTTGGCGATGCCGTTGAGGTCCAGGCTGAATGCGGCATGCTTGCGCACGCGGGACTGTGACGGATCGATTTCCAGCGCCTCGCGGGCACTGGGCTGGCGCCCGGGCAACTGCTCGGCGGCGGCGTGCGGGCCGAAACCGCAGGCGTTGACCAGCGCGCCGACGCCGATATCGAAGGCACCGTCTGATTCTTCGCTGATCCGCAGTGCGCTGCTCAGCACCCACAGCAGCTCATCGGGTACCACCTGCCACTGACCGGGGGCGGCGGCGTTGAGCCGCATCAGGTCGGAGTCTGTGCGCCAGGTCGACATCTGCTGGTCGACCCGGTCCACCTCAAGCTGCAACTGCGCTGTTAGAGCAACTTCATCGAGCCCCGCCGGGGCGTACAACACGGCGCTGTAACGCGTGCCCATGGTGGCGCCGCTCAAGCTGTAGCGCTGCAGCGAGTCGTGTTCAGTAGACATCTTCGCGGTACCGCCCTTGTGTGCGCAGTTGTTCGACGCTGCAGCCCAGTGGCAGCAGCAGGTTGTCGAGCACCTCTCTGACCCCGGCCGCCATGGCTTTGGAACCGCATACCAGCACCTGGGCACCCTCGGCGAACAGTTTACTCAGCAGGGCGGCGTCCTGCCCCAGGCGGTCCTGCACATACTGCGGCGTCTGGCTCTGGGAGAAGGCCAGGCTCAGTTGGCGCAGGCGTCCGTCGGCCAGGTACTCGCTGAGCTCCGACTCGTAGAGAAAGTCGGTCTGGGCACTGCGACCGCCCCAGTAGAGGTGCAGCGGGCGCTGCTTGGCATTCTTGCGGACAAAACCGATCAGGGGGGCCACGCCGGTGCCGGCGCCGACCAGAATCACCGGGTGCCGGCCGGCGCTCGGACGGAAATCCGGGTGCGGCTGGAGGTAGCCCTCGACACTGTCGCCCACGTTCAGCTCATGCAGGCGCGATGAGCACAGGCCACCGACATGCTTGCGCACGCAGATTTCCAGCGCCTCATCGTCATCGCTGCTGGCGATCGAGTAGAAGCGCGGCGACAGTTCGCCTTGCGGTTTGATGGCCAGCAGGTCGCCAGGGGCAAAGCGCGGCTGGCGCTTGAACAGGCCCGGCGTGCGGGGCAGGGCAAAGCGCAGAATGGCCGCCGGTGTTTCGCCCTGCGGGTCATACACCTCCTTGCTCAGCAGGCGCAGCTGGATCAGGTCCGGTTGGCGCTGTTCCGGGCTGAGCTGCAGGTCGAGCCCCAGTTGCTGGCCCAGTTGCCCGGCCCACTGCTGCAGCTCGGCTTGCGCGCCGCGGTCGATGCATTGCAGCGGCAGGCAGGTGTGCAGGCCGCGTTCCTGCAGTGCCTGTTCAACCTGCCGGGCATAGCCGCAGAAATGCTGGAAGCGCGAGTCGCCAAAAGCCAGCACGGCCACTTCCAGCGCCGGATTCAGCGGGCTGCGGGCAAGGCGATCGAGGAATTCGCTGGCCGATTCCGGAGCCTGGCCATCGCCATAGGTCGAGGTGAGCAGCAGCAGGTGCGTGGCGCTGGCGTAATGGGGTTGCAGCTGATTCATGCTGGCGCAATGCACGCGCCGGCCGGCGGCCTGCAATTGCGTCTGCAGCTGACGGGCATAACTCCAGGTGGTGCCACCCTGGCTGCCCACCAGCAGGACGATCTCGGCCTGTGCGGCCGGGACATTGCCACGCAGCGAGCCGGTCAGTTGCCTGCGCTGCCACCAGGCGAGCAGCCCGGATACGCTGAGAAACAGCACGGCCAGGCTGCTGGCGCCGAGGATCAGGGTCCACAGCGGCGAGTTGGCGCCGCTGTGCAGTTCATAGGCGGTTTCATACAGGCGGCGGGCGGTGCTGTGCGGCTGATAGCTGATCCACTGCCCGCTGCTGGCGTTGACGAAGCCATCGCCGCTTGCCGTGCGCAGGGTGTAGAAATTGTCTTGCGTGCCGTCGACGGGAAATTCCAGTTCGCGCAGATCCCTGAGGTCGACATGGCGCAGGGCGGACAGGCTGCCGAGCGGGGCGGCCGGAGCTGCTTCGCGCGCTTGCGGATAGGCAGGCTCGCTGTCCTGACCGTCGTTGATCCATCCCTGACTGCCGGCCGCCAGATACAGCCCGCTGCAGGAAAGCACGGCCAGCGGCGGCAGCACCCAGCGCGCCACCACGGCATGCCAGTGGCCGAGTCCCTTGCCCGGGCGGATCGGCAGCAGTAGTTGGCGCCAGCCGCCCAGGCGACGTGCCAGCAGCCAGGCGCCGCTGGCCGTGAGCAGCAGCAGGGCCAGTGCCGCCAGGGCACTCAGCCAGCGACCGGCATCACCGAGCAGCAGCTCGCGGTGCAGGTTGCGTACCCAGGTCAGGGTGGCCGAGGGCTCGTAGGGCGCCAATACGGCACCGGTAGCGGGGTCGACCAGTACCTCGTTGCTGTCGCCGGCATCGTTGAAGGCAACCCGCAGCTCACCGCCAGGAGCGCGTTCGATACGCTCGATGCCAGGCAACTGGCTGGCGATGCGTTCGGCGACCTGAGCCACGTTGTCGTTCGCCGCCGACAGGCTCTGCAGTTGTGTCTGCAGGCTGCTGCCGGCCAGCAGCAGGCCGCTGGCGGCCGAGAGCATGAGCAGGATGCCCAGTACCAGGCCGAGGAGGAGGTGAGTGCGCTGCAACATGAAGGTGCTCCGCGATCAGAATTGGTAGCTGAAACTGTCGACATAGCCCTGCGTGCCGCCACTGACAGTGGTCGGCTGCTGGGTGAGCGGCACGATGATCTCGGCGCGCTGGTCGCGCTTGTCCTCGACGGCGCTGTCGATGCGAATTTCGTAGCCGGCATCAATCAGCGCATCCTCCAGCTCGACGGCCACCTCCAGCGTCTCGCCACTACCGACGCTGGCGCCGGTCAGCCCGTCGTACTCGGCAGGCCGGTTGCCGGCCCGTACCCAGTCGCGCAGGTGTTTGTAGTATTTGGCTTTCTTGCCGGAGACCCAGAGGGTCCTCTGGTAATTGCCCTGGGCGTCGGTGACGTAGATGGCCAGGTAGGCCTCGTTGCCGCGGTACTCCTTGAGCGTGGTTTGCAGGGAGATTTCGCGGGCCTGGCCAAGAGCCGGGAGGGCCGCGACACCGGCGAGGGCGAGTGAGAAGGCAGTCTTGTGCATGATGAACCTCTCCAGAAGGAATGGTTCAACCTTACGGGGTGACGCTGAAACCAAACTGAACGACTGAAAAAGTGGGCTTAAGGCGGCCTTAAGCATGTTCTGAGTCAGGCGGCTGATGTTGTGGCGTGGTGGATAGCAACAGCGTGGCTAAGGGATTTGGCGGTTATCGATCGAGTGCGCCGCAGACCAGTGCCCTGGCTGGCGGATAGCCGATACCTGCATGAAAAAAGCCGCCTGGTGGGCGGCTTTTTTCATGGCGGGGCGGCTTACTTGGAGAGAAAGCGCATGCCTTCTTCCAGGCCCTGCAGGGTCAGCGGGTGCATCTGGTCGTTGATCAGCTCGCGCACCAGCCCGGTGGAGGCGGTGTAGTCCCAGCTGCTCTTGGGGTAGGGGTTGATCCAGATGAGCTTCTTGTACTTCTCCATGAAGCGCTTCATCCAGACGTAACCGGGTTCCTCATTCCAGTGCTCGACGCTGCCGCCGGCCTGGGTGATCTCGTAGGGCGCCATGGCGGCGTCGCCGACGAACACGACCTTCCAGTCCGGACCGTACTTGTGCAGCAGGTCATGGGTGGGGTAACGCTCGCTGGTGCGACGCAGGTTGTTCTTCCACACGCTTTCGTAGATGAAGTTGTGGAAGTAGAAGTACTCCAGGTGCTTGAACTCGGTCTTGCACGCCGAGAACAGCTCCTCGCAGACCTTCACGTGGGCGTCCATCGAGCCGCCGATGTCGAACAGGATCAGCAGCTTCACCGTGTTGCGCCGTTCCGGACGCATCTGGATATTCAGCAGGCCGCCGTCCTTGGCGGTGTGGTCGATGGTGCCGCCGAGGTCGAACTCTTCCGCGGCGCCCTCGCGGGCGAACTTGCGCAGGCGGCGCAGGGCCACCTTGATGTTGCGCGTGCCCAGTTCGACCTGGTCGTCGAGGTTCTTGTACTCGCGCTGGTCCCACACCTTGGCGGCCTTGCCCTGGCGCTTGCCGGCATCGCCGACGCGGATGCCCTCGGGGTTGTAGCCGCCGGAGCCGAACGGGCTGGTGCCGCCGGTGCCGATCCACTTGTTGCCGCCGGCATGGCGTTCCTTCTGTTCTTCCAGACGTTTCTTGAACTCTTCGATCAGCTTGTCCAGGCCGCCGAGGGACTGGATCTGCGCCTTTTCCTCATCGGTCAGGTGTTTCTCGAATTCTTTGCGCAGCCATTCCTCGGGAATCAGTGCTTCAAGGTGCTCGTTGAGGTTCTCCAGGCCCTTGAAGTAGGCGCCGAAGGCCCGGTCGAACTTGTCGAAGTGGCGCTCGTCCTTCACCAGAATCGCCCGGGCGAGGTAGTAGAACTCGTCCATATCGGCGAACACCACGTTGTGCTTCAACGCGTTGATCAGATCGAGCAGTTCGCGCACCGACACCGGCACCTTGGCCGCGCGCATTTCATTGAACAGGTTGAGCAGCATGTACATGCCCTCGGTTAAATCTGTGACTCGATTGCTCGCACGGGGGGAGGGGCGAGCGAGCTAGAGCCAGGCAAGGCGAGGAGGGGTAAGAAAGCGCAGCTTACGACTGTAAGTGAGCCTTTCGAACCGCTCCTCAACACCGCCTGGCCGACGCGCAGCCGGCCCGGCTTAGCGCCCGGCGCGACGGGACATAAAGGCCAGACGCTCCAGCAGCATCACGTCCTGCTCGTTCTTCACCAGGGCACCGGCCAGCGGCGGGATGGCCTTGGTCGGATCACGCTCGCGCAGCACGGCTTCGCCGATGTTGTCGGCCATCAGCAGCTTCAGCCAGTCGACCAGCTCGCTGGTGGAGGGCTTCTTCTTCAGGCCCGGCACCTTGCGCACGTCGAAGAACACGTCGAGCGCCTCGGAAACCAGGCTGGCGCTGATCTTCGGGTAGTGCACATCGACGATGCGCTGCAGGGTGTCGCGGTCGGGGAAGGCGATGTAGTGGAAGAAGCAGCGGCGCAGGAAGGCGTCCGGCAGTTCCTTCTCGTT
>CALMID010000102.1 GCA_937863915.1 uncultured Pseudomonas sp. | reverse complement strand
CGATCCGGCAGGGTGATATTGAGTTCCAGAATGGAGCAGCTGCCCTGGTTTTCCAGAGCGACCTGCACCTGATCCTGGTCGATATTGACGTACTTGCGGATCACCTCGACCAGCTCCTTCTGCAGGGCCGGCAGGTAGTCCGGCTGACTGCGCTGGCCGCGCTCATGGGCGACGATGATCGACAGACGCTCTTTCGCAATCGACGCAGGGGTTTCCTTCTTGCGTTCACGAAAGAAGTCGAAAATGTTCATTAGCGCGCTCCAAACAGGCGTTGCATGAGTCCTTTCTTCTGCACATCGAGGAATCGATGCGGTACATCCTTGCCCAGCAGGCGGTCAACGGCATCGCCGTAGGCCTGGCCGGCATCGCTCTGTTCGTCGAGGATCACCGGCACGCCCTGGTTGGAGGCTTTCAGCACGGCCTGGGATTCCGGGATCACGCCGAGCAGGTTGATGGCGAGGATTTCCTCGACGTCTTCCACGCCGAGCATTTCGCCCTTGGTCACGCGCTCCGGGTTGTAGCGGGTCAGCAGCAGGCGCTCCTTGATCGGCTCCAGGCCCTGTTCGGCGCGACGCGACTTGCTGGCCAGCAGGCCGAGCATACGGTCGGAGTCGCGCACCGAGGCCACTTCCGGGTTGGTCACGACGATAGCTTCGTCGGCGAAGTACATGGCCAGATGCGCGCCGGTTTCGATGCCGGCCGGCGAGTCGCAGATCACGTATTCGAAGTTCTGCGACAGCTCGTCGATGACCTTGCCCACGCCTTCTTTGGTCAGCGCATCCTTGTCACGGGTCTGGCTGGCGGCTAGCACGTACAGGTTCTCAAGGCGCTTGTCCTTGATCAGGGCCTGGGTCAGGGTCGCTTCGCCGTTGATGACGTTGACGAAGTCATACACCACGCGGCGCTCACAACCCATGATCAAGTCCAGGTTGCGCAGGCCGACGTCGAAGTCGACGATGACGGTCTTGTGCCCGCGCAGGGCGAGGCCGGTACCGATGGCGGCGCTGGTGGTGGTTTTGCCCACGCCACCCTTGCCGGAAGTGACTACGAGGATCTTGGCCAAGGTGATTCACCCCAAATATATGAAAAAGCGGGAAAACCGGCGCCAGTACCCTGGCTTCCGAATGCCCTTTTGGTCCCTGAAATTGGGCCGCAGTATCCGTTAAAGGCGGGTGATGTTCAACACATCTCCCGACAAGCTGACATGCACGCTGCGTCCCCATTGCGGGTCGCGGCGCAGGTCCTCGGCGACCTTGTAGATACCGGCGATGGAGAGCATTTCCGCGCCCATCTGCTGGCAGAAAATCTGCGCGCCGGTGTCGCCCTTGACGCCGGCCAGGGCGCGGCCACGCATGGGGCCGTAGATGTGGATATTGCCGTCGGCCAGCAGTTCGGCGCCGGCGCTGACCGGACCGAGCACTACCAGATCACCATCGGCGGCATAGATCTGCTGGCCGCCACGGACCGGGTGGTTGATCACCTTGCTCGGCTTGCGTTCTGGCTCCCTGGGTTTTTCCGGCTCGGCAGGAGCGACCGCTTCGGCGGCCGCCTGGCGGGCTTCGACCAGTTCGATCAGTTTTTCCCGTGCTCCGGATGGCGGCAGCACCGGTAAGTCGAGAGCGCTGGCGGCGGCGATGTCTTCCTCGCGCCCGGCGCGCAGGGCCAGGGTGCGCAGGCCATGCTTGCCGCACAGCTGCATCAGGGCGGCCAGGTCGATCTGGCCTTCGGCCTCGGGCAGCTTGTCCACGGCGATGATCAGCGGGATGTTCTCGAAGAAGGCCGGGGCTTGCGCCACCTTTTCTTCCAGCTGGCGATCCAGGCGAGCCAGGTCGTTGTGGCTGAGCTCGAGAATGGTGGTGGCCAGCATGCTGCCCTTGAGCAGGAATACGGGGTCTTGGTCGAGAAGGTCTGGCTGGCTCATGGATCGCCCATCGGTACAAATGGCCACGACTTATAACCAGAAGCCCTGCCTGTCGCAAGCCATGTAGAATGCGCGCCTTTGTAGTCTTTTCGGATTTCGTGATGGATCGTCCGGCTTTTCGTGTCTATTTCCTGCATCCGCGCTTCTGGCCGCTGTGGCTGGGCATGGGGCTGCTCTGGCTGGTGGTGCAGTTGCCGTATCGCTGGCTGCTGGCGCTGGGGCGGGGACTGGGCGGCCTGATGTATCACCTGGCAGGTTCGCGTCGGCGTATTGCCGCACGGAACCTGGAACTGTGTTTCCCTGAACTCTCGGTTGGCGAGCGCCAGCGTCTGCTGCGTGAGAATTTTGCTTCCACCGGTATGACCTTTTTCGAGATGGCCATCAGCTGGTGGTGGCCGGTGGAACGTCTCAAGCGCCTGGGGACGGGCGAGGGGCTGGAACATCTGCGTCAGGCCGAGGCTGATGGCCAGGGGGTGATCCTCATGGCTCTGCACTTCACCACCCTGGAAATGGGGGGCGCGCTTCTGTGCATGCAGCAGGACATGTACGGCATGTACCGCGCGCACAAGAACCCATTGTTTGATTTCATCCAGCGTCATGGCCGTGAACAGCGTCTGCTCGGGGCTATCGAACGCGATGATGTGCGCGGCATGCTCAAGGTGCTGCGCGCCGGTGGCGTGGTCTGGTATGCCCCGGATCAGGATTATGGCGCCCAGCGCAGCCTGTTCGTGCCGCTGTTCGGCGTGCAGGCGGCAACCGTTACCGCGACCAGCAAGTTTGCCCGTCTCGGTCGTGCGCGGGTGGTGCCCTTCACCCAGACACGCCTGGCCGATGGCACTGGCTACAAGGTCACCGTGCACCCGGCGCTGGCTGACTTCCCGGGTGACAGCGAAGAAGCCGATTGCCTGCGCATCAATCAGTGGATCGAACAGGCCATTCGCCAGCAGCCCGAGCAGTACCTGTGGGCGCACCGGCGCTTCAAGACCCGTCCGGCCGGTGAGGCCAAGTTGTACCGCAAGAAAGGCTAGGACGGCGACGCCAGGGCGCTTGGCTATACTCGCGGCATAGCACAAGGAAATGCCCGACGTGACAGACAGCCCCAGCCAAGGTCGTTCCATAACCGGCCTCATTCTCTCCGGTGGCGGTGCCCGCGCCGCCTATCAGGTCGGCGTGCTGGCAGCCATTGCCGACCTGTTGCCGGATGCCGCGCAGAATCCCTTTCCGGTCATCGTCGGTACCTCGGCTGGCGCCCTCAACGCCGTCGGCCTGGCTTGCGGTGCCTTGCATTTCACCGAGGCGATTCATCGTCTGACTCAGGTCTGGCAGGGCTTTCACACCCACAATGTGTACCGCAGCGACTGGGCTGGCGTATTGCAGCAGAGTGCGCGTTTCGTCGGTCACAGCCTGCTCGGTCTGGGTGGCGACGTGCCGGTGGCGCTGCTGGACAACGCGCCGCTGCGCGAGCTGCTCAGCCGCGAGCTGGATTTCTCCGGGATTGCCGCGGCCGTGGCGCGGCGGCGGTTGCGGGCGGTGGCGGTCACGGCCTTTGGTTACGAGTCGGCGCAGGCAGTGACCTTCTATCAGGGGCGTGCGGCGATCGATCCGTGGTTCCGCCATCGTCGTGTCGGCGTGCCGACCCGCCTGGGTATCGAGCACCTGATGGCCAGTGCGGCCATTCCGCTGATTTTTCCGCCGGTGCGGGTCAATCGTGAGTATTTCGGCGATGGCGCGGTGCGCCAGTCGGCGCCGATCAGCCCGGCGCTGCACCTGGGGGCCACCCGTGTGCTGGTCGTGGGGGTGAGCAATAACGCGCGGACCAGTGCCGAGACCACGCAGCGCAACCAGACCGGCAAACCGCCGACTCTGGCGCAGATCAGCGGGCACATGCTCAACAGCACCTTCATCGACAACCTGGAAAGCGACATCGAACTGCTGGAGCGCATCAATCACCTGGGCCGGCTGGTGCCGGCGGATGCCCGCAGCAAGGGCCTGGGCAGCAAGCCGGTGGATGTGCTGGTGATCTCGCCCAGCCGGCCGCTGGACCAGATCGCCGCCCGCCATCGGCGGGAGTTACCGGCGGCCCTGCGCCTGTTCCTGCGCGGGCCGGGGGCGACTCGGGCGAGTGGCGCCGGGGTGCTCAGTTACCTGCTGTTCGAACCCGGTTACTGCAACGAGCTGATCGAACTGGGTTACCAGGACGCCATGGCGCAGAAAGACGAACTTTGCCGTTTTCTCGGCCTGCAACAGATGCCGGCGCCGGTGATCAATCTGGGCGTGGAACCGCGGATGGCCGAGAGCCCGCTGCAGAATGTCGCCGAAGCCATGAGCCCCGGCGCTCGCTGAGAGCCTGTTCAAAGTCTCGCGAGCTAGAGCCAGGCAAGGCGCAACGACCAGCGGGAGTAACAGCCGCAGGCTGGCCCGAAGGGTAAGCGCCAGCGAATAAATTGGGCGAAGAAGCGCACGCCTACAGGGATGTAGGCGGTAGAGCGAAGCAGGACGCCAGAGCCGAGTTTACGAGCTGTAAATGAGCATTCTGAGCCCGATTTTAACGAAGCATGACCGACGCGCAGCAGACTTTGGGTAGGCTCTCAGGCGTAGACGCGCTGGCCGCGGTAGATACGCACCGAGCCGCTTTGT
>CALMID010000101.1 GCA_937863915.1 uncultured Pseudomonas sp. | reverse complement strand
GCCTGGTACAAGGAAGAGTGGCGCAAGAAGATCGAGCGCATCGGCAACCTGAACTACCCGGACGAGGCGCGGCGTAAGCAGATCCATGGCTCGTTGCGCCTGCTGGTGTCGATCAACCGAGATGGCACCCTGTACGAGGTACAACTGCTGGAATCCTCCGGCCATCAGGTGCTCGACCAGGGCGCCATGCGCATCGTGCGCCTGGCCGCGCCCTTTGCCCCCTTCACCGGCGACCTCGCCGACATCGACCGCCTGGAAATCATCCGCACCTGGCGCTTCGAGCGTGGCGACCGCCTCTCCAGCCAGTAATGTGCCCGGCGCTTGATGCGCATCGACACAGGACGGAAACTAGCCGCATGAAAAATGCCCAGCAAAGCTTCCTCAAGCACCACTTCCTGATTGCCATGCCACACATGGCCGACCCTCATTTCGCCCAGACCGTGACCTACCTGGTCGAGCACAACGAGCAGGGCGCCATGGGCCTGGTGATCAACCGCCCCAGCGGCCTGCACCTCACGGACATCCTCGAACAGCTGCGCCCGGATCAGCCCTGCGCCGAGCGTTGCCAGCTGCAGCCGGTCTTCAGCGGCGGCCCGGTGCAGACCGAGCGCGGCTTTGTCCTGCACCCGGCCGGCTACAGCTACCAGGCCACCCTGGAGTTGGGCGAGCTGGCGCTATCCACCTCGCAGGATGTGCTGTTTGCCATGGGCGATGGTGGCGGCCCGGAAAAATCCCTGATTTGCCTCGGTTACGCCGGCTGGGAAGCCGGCCAGCTGGAGGCCGAACTGGTCGACAATGCCTGGCTCAGCTGCCCGGCCGACAGCCGCATCCTCTTCGATATTCCCGCCGAGGAGCGCCTGAGCGCTGCCGCCGCCAGCCTGGGCATCAACCTCAGCCTGCTCACGGCACAGGCCGGGCACGCATGAGCGCGCCACGCCTATTGCTCGGTTTCGATTACGGCACCAAGCAGATCGGCGTCGCCGTCGGCCAGGCCATCACCGGCCAGGCCCGCGAACTCTGTGTGCTCAAGGCACAGAATGGCGTCCCGGACTGGAACAAGGTCGAAGCCCTGATCAAGGAATGGCAACCGGACGCCATCGTCGTCGGCCTGCCGCTGAACATGGACGGCACGCCCAGCGAGATGAGCGAGCGCGCCGAGAAATTCGCCCGCCGCCTGCACGGCCGCTACCAGTTGCCGGTCCATACCCATGACGAGCGCCTGACCACCTTCGAGGCCAAAGGCCAACGCCTGGCCCAGGGCCAGCGCGGCGGCTACCGGGACAACCCGGTGGACGCCCTGGCCGCCGCCCTGCTGCTGGAAGGCTGGCTCGAACAGCACCCCAACACCTGAAATCCTCCGGAGACGCCATGATTCTGCCCAGCCCCGCCGATCTGCTGCCCGCCATGGCCCGCGAGCTGAAAGCCCACCTGGCCCGGCATGACATCGCCGCCGCCCGCTTCATCGGCATCCGCACCGGCGGCGTCTGGGTTGCCCAGGCCCTGCTCGCCGAGCTCGGTCGCCAGGAGGAACTCGGCACCCTGGACGTGTCCTTCTACCGCGACGACTTCACCCGCAGTGGCTTGCACCCGCAGGTACGTCCCTCGGAGCTGCCCTTCGAGATCGATGGCCAGCACCTGGTGCTGATCGACGACGTGCTGATGAGCGGCCGCACCATCCGCGCCGCCCTCAACGAACTGTTCGATTACGGCCGGCCGGCCAGCGTCACCCTGGTCTGTCTGCTCGACCTGGATGCCCGCGAGCTGCCGATCCGCCCCGATGTTGTCGGCAGCACCCTGTTCCTGCCGGCCGGCCAGCGGGTAAAATTGACCGGCCCGGCACCGCTGACCCTCGAACTCAGGTGCCTCGATACCCAGGCCCAGCAGTAAAGCGATCCGTGCCTGCCCTGCTTTGGCAGTCAGGCATCGCCCCTTGTTCCGCCGCCAACCGAGAATTCCGCGATGACGCCGACCGACGCCAAGCGCCCGCTGCAGCTCAACGACCAGGGCCAGCTGCGCCACTTCCTCTCCCTCGACGGCCTGCCGCGCGAACTGCTCAGTGAGCTGCTGGAGACTGCCGACTCTTTCCTCGAAGTCGGCGCCCGAGCCGTGAAGAAGGTGCCGCTGCTGCGCGGCAAGACGGTGTGCAACGTGTTCTTCGAGAACTCCACGCGCACCCGCACCACCTTCGAGCTGGCAGCCCAGCGCCTGTCGGCCGACGTGATCACCCTCAACGTGTCGACCAGCTCGACCAGTAAGGGCGAAACCCTGTTTGACACCCTGCGCAACCTGGAAGCCATGGCCGCCGACATGTTCGTGGTGCGCCATGCCGACTCCGGCGCCGCCCACTTCATCGCCGAGCACGTCTGCCCGAATGTCGCGGTCATCAACGGCGGCGACGGCCGTCACGGCCACCCGACCCAGGGCATGCTGGACATGCTCACCATCAAGCGCCACAAGGGCGGCTTCGAGAACCTCTCCGTCGCGATTGTCGGTGACATCCTGCACTCGCGCGTGGCGCGCTCGGACATGCTGGCGCTGAAAACCCTCGGCTGCCCGGACATCCGCGTGATCGCGCCGAAGACCCTGCTGCCGGTGGGCATCGAGCAGTATGGCGTGCGCGTCTTCCACAACCTCGCCGAAGGCCTAAAGGACGTCGACGTGGTGATCATGCTGCGCCTGCAGAAGGAGCGCATGCAGGGCGGCCTGCTGCCCAGCGAGGGCGAGTTCTACCGCCTCTACGGCCTGACCGAACAGCGCCTGGCGCTGGCCAAGCCGGATGCCATCGTCATGCACCCGGGCCCGATCAACCGCGGCGTGGAAATCGAATCGGCCGTGGCCGACGGCGCCCAGTCGGTGATCCTCAATCAGGTCACCTACGGCATCGCCATCCGCATGGCCGTGCTGTCCATGGCCATGAGCGGGCAGACCGCGCAACGACAAGCCGAGCAGGAGAACGCCTAAGTGAGCCTCAGTATTCTTGGCGCCCGCGTCATCGACCCGGCCAGCGGGCTGGATCAGGTCAGCGACCTGCACATCGACGCTGGCCAGATCATCGCCATCGGCGCCGCCCCGGCCGGCTTCCAGGCCGCCCAGCGCATCGACGCCCAGGGTCTGGTCGCCGCCCCCGGCCTGGTCGACCTCAATGTCAGCCTGCGCGAGCCGGGCTATAGCCGCAAAGGCACGATCAACAGCGAAACCCTGGCCGCCGCCGCCGGTGGCGTCACCAGTCTGTGCTGCCCGCCGCAGACCAAGCCGGTACTGGATACCACCGCCGTTGCCGAACTGATCCTCGACCGCGCCCGCGAGGCCGGGCACGCCAAGGTCTTTCCGCTGGGCGCCTTCAGCAAGGGGCTGGCCGGCGAGCAGCTGGCCGAGCTGGTTGCGCTGCGTGACGCCGGCTGCGTGGCCTTCGCCGACGGCCTTGGCGGCTTCCACAATCCGCGCCTGCTGCGCCGGGCCATGGAATACGCGGCAACCTTTGACCTGACCCTGGTGCTGCACTCCCAGGACCCTGACCTCGCCGCCGGCGGCATGGCCCACGAAGGCGCCCTGGCCAGCTTCCGCGGCCTGGCCGGCATTCCGGAAACCGCCGAGACCGTCGCCCTGGCGCGCAACCTGCTGCTGGTCGAGCAAAGCGGCGTACGCGCCCACTTCACCCAGCTGACCACCGCACGCGGTGCACAGATGATTGCCGAGGCCCAGGCACGCGGCCTGCCGGTCACCGCCGACGTGGCGCTGTACCAGCTGATCCTGACCGACGAGGCGCTGGAAGACTTCTCCAGCCTCTATCACGTGCAACCGCCGCTGCGCTCGCCGGCCGATCGCGACGGCCTGCGTGCCGCCGTGAAATCCGGCGTGATCCAGGCCATCGCCAGTCACCACCAGCCGCATGAGGCCGACGCCAAACTGGCGCCGTTCGCCGCCACCGAGCCGGGCATCAGCAGCGTCGAACTGCTCCTGCCGCTGGCTCTGACGCTGGTGCAGGATGGCCTGCTCAGCTTGCCGGAACTGCTGGCCCGCCTCAGCAGCGGCCCGGCCAGCGCCCTGCGTCTGCCCACCGGCCAGTTGGCCATCGGCCGCGCCGCCGACCTGGTGCTGTTCGACCCGCAAGCCTCGACTCTGGCCGGCGAGACCTGGTACTCCAAGGGGCAGAACTGCCCCTTCCTCGGCCACTGCCTGCCGGGCCTGGTGCGCTACACCCTGGTCGACGGCCAGGTGCGCTATCAGCGCTAAGCGTCGCCCACGAAAAAGCCCGCCGATTGGCGGGCTTTTTTATGCCTGAAAACACTCAGGCAGGCTGCGCGTTACGCACCGATATCTGCGTATTCAGCGTCCAGAAGTCATACAACACCCCGATCAGGAACAGACCGCCGGTGCACAGGTAGAGGATGCCGGTCAGCCACTTGCCCATGTACATGCGGTGCACCCCGAACAGACCGAGGAAGGTCAGCAGGATC
>CALMID010000100.1 GCA_937863915.1 uncultured Pseudomonas sp. | reverse complement strand
ACCTCGAGCGGGATCTCAAACTGACGGTATTTGGGCAGGACGATGCCATCGAGTCGCTGGCGACGGCCATCAAGCTGTCCCGCGCGGGCCTCAAGTCTCCCGACAAGCCGGTCGGCTCTTTCCTCTTTGCCGGCCCCACCGGGGTAGGCAAGACCGAAGTGGCCCGTCAGCTGGCTCGTGCACTAGGCGTCGAGCTGGTGCGCTTCGACATGTCGGAGTACATGGAGCGCCATACCGTCTCTCGCCTGATCGGCGCGCCGCCAGGCTATGTGGGCTTTGATCAGGGTGGCCTGCTCACCGAGGCCATCACCAAGCAACCGCACTGCGTGCTGCTGCTCGATGAAATCGAGAAAGCTCACCCAGAGGTGTTCAACCTGCTGCTGCAAGTCATGGATCACGGCACCCTGACCGACAACAACGGGCGCAAGGCAGACTTCCGCAGTGTGATTCTGATCATGACCACCAACGCCGGCGCGGAAACCGCTTCCCGTGCGTCGATTGGCTTCACGCTGCAGGATCACTCCAGTGACGCCATGGAAGTCATCAAGAAGAGCTTCACGCCTGAGTTCCGCAATCGCCTGGACACTATTATCCAGTTTGGTCGCCTGAGCCACGAAGTCATCAAGAGCGTGGTCGACAAGTTCCTTACCGAGCTTCAGGTGCAGCTGGAAGACAAGCATGTGCAACTGCTGGTCAGCGACGCCGCTAAAGGCTGGCTGGCCGAGCGCGGCTACGATGCCATGATGGGCGCGCGGCCGATGGCCCGGCTGATTCAGGACAAGATCAAGCGGCCGCTGGCCGAGCAGATCCTGTTCGGCGAGCTGGCGGATCATGGCGGCATGGTGCATGTGGAACTGCAGGATGGCGAGCTCGCTTTCGCCATCGAGACAGAGACCGAGCCGGCTTAATTACAGGCAACGAAAAAGCCCGGCATTGGCCGGGCTCTTTTTTGCATTGAGACTTAGCGGGCGCGGTAGGTGATGCGGCCCTTGCTCAGGTCATACGGCGTCAGTTCAACGCGGACCTTGTCGCCAGTCAGAATGCGGATGTAATTCTTGCGCATCTTGCCGGAGATATGCGCGGTAACGACGTGCCCGTTTTCCAACTCCACACGGAACATGGTGTTGGGCAGGGTGTCGACGACAGTGCCTTCCATTTCGAAGCTGTCTTCTTTCGACATGCAGTAAAGCCCTCGGTGACCATAGAAAGTGCCGACGCTGATGGTCGGACAAAAACGGCGTGCATTGTGCACGAAAAGCACCCCTGACGCCAAGGGGGGGGACGCTCAGGTCAGGCGCGCCCAGTGCTGATTGACCAGCAGTTCAAGCGGTCGGTACTGGGTTTTGTAGCTCATCTTGCGACACTTCTTGATCCAGTAACCCAGATACACCGACGCCAGTTCGAGCCGGCTGCATTCAGCGATTTCCCAGAGCACGGCGAAGCGGCCAAGGCTGCGCCGTTCCTCATCCGGGTCATAGAAGGTGTAGACCGCCGACAAGCCCGTCGAGAGCTGGTCAGCCACCGCTACCGCCAGCAGGCGTCCCTCCAGGCGAAATTCGAAGAAATGGCAGAAGGGCAGGTCGCGGACCAGAAAGGTGCTGAACTGTTCCCGGCTGGGCGGGTACATGTCACC
>CALMID010000099.1 GCA_937863915.1 uncultured Pseudomonas sp. | reverse complement strand
TTCAACCTCCATTGCCTGCGATCCAAGCAAGGTCATTGCTGTTGTTGAGTCCAAGCTGCGTGACCAAGGCCGCGCCTTTGCTGAGCAGGACGATACCTCCGAGGCAATTGCAAACCACATCATCGACTTCTTCACCCACGAAGTGAAGGCTGGCCGTCTGCCCAAGAACCTGCTGCCGATTCAGTCCGGTGTAGGTTCCATTGCCAACGCTGTTATCGGCGGCCTGGCAAAAGGTCCTTTCCAGAACCTGACCGTGTTCACCGAAGTTCTGCAGGACACCATGCTGGACCTGTTTGATTCCGGCAAGCTGGATGCAGCATCATCCTGCTCACTGTCACTGTCTGCTGATCCGGGCTTCCCGAAGTTCTTTGCCAACATGGACAAGTACTTCGACAAGATCACCCTGCGTCCGCTCTCCATCTCCAACGCACCTGAGCCGATCCGTCGTCTGGGTTGTATCGCCATGAACACCCCGGTTGAGATCGACATCTACGCACACGCCAACTCCACCCTGGTTGGCGGTACCCGCATGATCAACGGCCTGGGCGGTTCCGGCGACTTCCTGCGCAACGGCTTCCTGAAGATGATGCATACCCCTTCCAGCCGCCCAAGCAAGACTGACCCGACCGGCATCTCCTGCGTGGTGCCGCACTGCTCGCACATCGACCACACCGAGCACGACCTGGACTGCGTTATCACCGAGCAGGGCCTGGCCGACCTGCGTGGTGTAGCTCCGAAAGAGCGCGCCCGTCGCATCATCGAGAAGTGTGCTCACCCTGACTACAAGGCCCAGCTGACCGAGTACCTGAACATTGCCGAGGCAGACTGCCTCAAGCGCAAGGTTGGTCATGAGCCGCAACTGTGGGATCGCGCATTCAAGATGCACCTGAACCTTGAGAAGAACGGCACCATGAAGCTCAAGAACTGGGATGTAAAAATTGATCTTTGCGAATAGTTGAAATCTTGAATAGTTGAGAAAAACCCCGCCGGAAAACCGGCGGGGTTTTTTATTTCTCACTGTCAGATTTCGCAACTAAATTCCTCCTTGCGCTTAGACAATAAAGTGCGTAAGATCCCCATTTCATGATATCCGCCCTGCCATACAGGGCATATTCCACACGGGAGTTCATTCATGGCAGATGCAGTCAGCGGCTTCCAGGGTGAGATTGCCGGTCTTTCGCTCGCCGACGTCATCCAGATTAAAGGGCACAATCGCTATTCAGGCTGTATTACGGTGGAGTATCTGGAACGTCAAGGAGCTATCTACTTTGTCGATGGCGAAATTATCCATGCCGAGCAGGCCTCATTTAGCGGTGAGGATGCCATCTACGAAATCCTCAAATGGCCCGGCGGCAACTTTAGCCTCGCCCCAGAGATGACCACCAATGTCTGCACTATTCACTGCAGCCTTAACTTCCTGTTGCTGGAAGCACACCGCAGAATGGATGAAGAAAACAACGCAGCCGCACCTGAAGAATCTTTTGCTGATGTGATTGAGACCAGTGAACGCCGTAAAGAGCCCCGGCCGGTTGATCCGGCAAGCCCGCAACGC
>CALMID010000098.1 GCA_937863915.1 uncultured Pseudomonas sp. | reverse complement strand
GGGATGGCGTAGAGGTCTTCACCGGAATACACCATCAGCGCGCGGTTGACCGACACGGTAAATGGCAGGCGGATGGTGAAGGTGGTGCCCTGGCCGGCGGTCGAGTCGATGCTCATGCTGCCGCCGAGCTGCTTGACCTCGGAGTGCACCACGTCCATGCCGACACCGCGACCGGAGATCTGCGTGACCTTCTCGGCGGTGGAGAAACCGGCCTCGAGGATGAACTGCAGCACCTCGTGATCCGACAGGCTGCTGTCCGCGTCCATCAGGCCGCGTTCGATGGCCTTCTTGCGCACGGCCTCCAGCTTGATGCCGCCACCATCGTCGGCCAGGGTCAGGACGATATCGCCGCCCTCGCGGCCGAGGTTGAGGCGAATGGTGCCCGCCTCGCTCTTGCCGGCGGCCAGACGCTGTTCGGGGCGCTCCACACCGTGGTCGACGGCGTTGCGCAGCATGTGCTCCAGCGGCGCGACGATACGCTCCAGCACGGTACGGTCCATTTCACCCTCGGCGTTGCCGACGATGAACTCGACCTGTTTGTTCAGCTCACCCGCCACCTGACGGACGATCCGGCGCAGACGCGGCACCAGACGGTCGAACGGCACCATGCGGGTGCGCATCAGGCCTTCCTGCAGCTCGGTATTGACCCGGGCCTGCTGCAGCAGCAGGGTTTCCGCGTCACGGTTCTTCGCCGCCAGGGTTTCCTTCAGATCGAGCAAGTCGGACGCCGACTCGAACAGCGCCCGCGACAGTTGCTGCAGGTGCGAGTGACGGTCCATTTCCAGCGGGTCGAAATCCTCGTAGCCGGCACGCTCGGCTTCCGCCTGATAACGGCTGAGAATCTGCGCCTGGGTTTCGGTGTCCAGACGCCGCAGCTGGTCTCGTACCCGCTCGATGGTCGCTTCCATCTCGCTGAGGGTGTAACCGACGTCACTGACCTGCTGCTCGACCCGGCCACGGAAGATCGACGTCTCACCCGCCAGGTTGACCAGACCTTCGAGCAGTTCCGCCGGCACCTTGACCATTTCCTGCGGTGCACGGCGGGACGCCGCTTCCAGCGCCGCCTCCTGGGCGCGCTGCACGAATGGCAGAACCTTGGCCGCCGACGGCAGCATCTGCGCCGAGCTGGCCGCCGCGACGATCGGGCTGTCCAGGCGCGGCGTCGCCGGCAGATAGTCCACGGCCGGAGCAGCCACGGGCACTTCGGCACGCGGCGCAGGCGACTGCAGACTCTGGTTGACCCGCTCGCGCAGTTGTTCGACACCCGCCTGCAAGCCTTCCAGACCGGACTGTACATCGGCCTGCAGGCTCGCCGGCCACGGCTGGCCCTGACGCTGTGCCTCGGTCAGGTGTTGTTCAAGATCATGGGCCTGATCACCCAGCTGCTTCTGCCCGGCCAGGCGTGCACCGCCCTTGAGGGTATGCAGCACACGCAACAGTTCGGCGACCGGCGCTTCATCGGCGGGGTCGTCCTGCAGCTGGTTGCTGGCCAGTTCCAGGGCTTCCAGCAGGTCGTCCGCTTCCTCAAGGAAGATATCGAGGATATCGGCGTCGGCCTCATCGTCCATTGCCGCCACCGGCGCCAGCGGTTCCAGATGCACACTGGTGGGTACGCTGAGCTGTTCATCCGGGTTGGCACGGAAGCGCTTGATCGTATCGATCAGCGCCTGGCCATCAGGGATGACCTGCTGATCACGCACGGCCTCGAGCATCTCGGCCAGTCGGTCCTGGCAGGCCTGGAGCAGGGCAAACAGCTCCGGGCTGGCGCGCAGACGCCCACCACACAGGCCCTCGTAGAGGAACTCGAGTTCATGGGCCAGATCGCCAATTTCGCGAATCTCGGCCATCCGCGCACCACCCTTGAGGGTGTGCAGATCGCGCTGCAGGGATTCGACTTCGAGGGTGTTGTCGACATTCTCCATCCAGCGCTGCAGAGCCGCACCGGCGCTGTCGAGGATGTCGAAGCCCTCTTCCAGGAAAATCTCCACCAGCTCGGGGTCGCGCTCATCCAGCGCGACCGGCGTCGGCGTATGGCTGCTGACGGGTTGTACTTGCGCAACGGGCTCGGCGACCACTTCAACCACGTCGAACGTTTCGACTTCGGCAGCCTCGGGCTCCTCAAGTTCGACCAGTGGCAGGTCCTGCGACTGCGCTTCTGTAACGGGTGCATCTTCCGCTTCCAGTACCGGCCACTCTTCGGCCTCGACCAGCAGCGCGGAATCCTCGTCGACCGCCGGCAATGCCGGTTCTTCGGCAAGGGCCTCGCTCTCCGACGCCAGCGGCTCTGCCGTCAGCTCCAGCACGGGCCACTCTTCGGCTTCGGCCAGCAGAGGCTGATCATCGGCAACGCTCAGCTCGGGCTCGGGCTCGGGCTCGGGCTCGGCAACGAGTTCTACCGGCTCAATGCTTTCTTCGTGTACTTCTGCCAAAGGCACTTCTGCCGCAAGCGCTTCCGGCACAGCGTCTTCGCTCGGCAGCGGCACCGCGCCACCGGATTTGCGGAACGCCAGAATGGTGCCGATCAGCTCCTGCGGATCGCGCAGGCCGCGACCGGCCTGCAGTTGATCCAGTTGCTGGGCCAGGCAGTCATGGCTCTGCTGCAGCAGGCCCGAAAGCGCCGGCGAATATTGGTAACGGCGATCCACCAGGCCTTCGTAGAGCGACTCCAGCTCATGGGCCAGGTCGCCAATCGGGCGAATCTCGGCCATCCGCGCGCCACCCTTGAGGGTGTGCAGATCACGCTGCAGAGCCGCCAGCGGGCTGGCATTGTCCGGTTGCTGCAGCCAGCGATCGAGAGCCTGGGCCGCGCTGTCGAGAATGTCGAAGGCTTCCTCAAGGAAGATTTCGACCATTTCCTCGTCCAGCTCACCCATCTCGCTGATCGCTGGCGCACCGACAGGCTCGGCCACATCCGGCTCAGCTACAACCGGCGTGGCGATTTCCGGCACCGGCTCGGGTTCGGGTTCGGGTTCGGGCAGGGTGAATTCGCTAACTGGCTCCGGCACCTCAGGTGCCGCGACGTCGTCGACCAGCTCCTCGATCAGAAGGTTCTGCTCCGGGCTTAGCAGGGCCAGCTGTTCATCCGACAGAGCACTGGCCAGCAGGGCACGCAGCGCTGCTTCGCGTTCCGGTTGGGCGGTCACCTCAAGTCCGGCGGCCACCTGATCCATCATGCTGATCAGTGCTTCGTGAGCCTGCTCGGCCTCGCTGAAGAAGGTTTCGCTGACGGCCAGACGACCATCCTCGACCTTGCCGTAGATGTCGATCAGCAGGCCGCTGAGCGCCTGGATCTGCGGCAGCTCGGCCATTTCGGCGCCACGGCCGAGAGTGGTCAGTTCCTCCAGCAGAGCACCGAGTTCCTGGCGCTCGGCCGGATGCTCACGCCACTTGCGCAGCAGGTCTTCGGCGTCGAGGAGGATATCCATGCCCTCGGCGAGGAAGATGGAAATCAGTTGCGGGTCGCGTACCACACCGGCATCGACCTGGCGCGATTGCTCGGCCGCTTCGAGGCGCTCGTGATGCAGCTGCTGGATGCGCTCCAGCAGCTCGGCAGTGCCTTCGATTGGCGCCAGGCCCTGGCTGCTCAACTCGCTCAGCCCTTTGCGCAGCAGCTTCTCGGCATCGCGCAGCAACTCGGTTTCAGCGAGATCAACCTGCAGCAGGTTGGCCTTGAACTCTTTAACCAGCTTTTCCAGTGGCGTGGCAATTTCGGCAATTGGCAGAATGCCGGCCATGTGCGCACTGCCCTTGAGGGTATGCAGCGAGCGCTGCAGCTCATCGGTCACCGGCTGCGGCAGCTCGCGGTCGCACTGGGCCAGGAAGGCGGCCAGGTTGTCCAGATGGAACTCGGCCTCGCCACTGAAGATCTCCAGCAACTGCGGGTCGAGCAGCTCCTCGTCGGCAAGTGCCACGACGTTTTCCGGCTCGACGATCTCAGGCAGCGTCTCGCTGGCAATATCAGTGCCCGCGTCCTCGACTACCTCGTTAGAGTCCGGGGCGGCAAATTTTGGGGCGACTTCCCCCTTGGCCAGAGCGTGTGCGGTGGCGGCCAACTGGTCGACATCGTCACGCTGGCACTGCTGCTTGGCGGCATACTCGTCGACCAGCGCCGGCATCAGGGCGACCACATCGGCAACCACCTGCTGCACCGCATCGCCCGGCTGGATGCTGCGATCCAGCACACGGTTGAGCAGATTCTCGATCGACCAGGCCAGCTCGCCGATGACCAGGGCGCGAACCATGCGACCACTGCCCTTGAGGGTGTGGAAGGCACGGCGGACTTCGGTCAGGGCATCCTTGTCGTCGGTATGCGCGCGCCACTGCGGCAGGTATTCGTTGATGGTTTCGAGGACTTCGGCCGCTTCCTCGATGAACACTTCCTGCAACTCGTCGTCGATCGGCTCTTCATCGGCCGGCGGCGGCAACAGGCTTGGCGGCACATCCCGTGCCGGCGGATTAATCGCCTGCACCGGTGCGGCCATGACATCGGCCATGCTCAGCGGTTTTTCCAGTGCGGCCGGGGGTTCGACGGCAACGATGGGCTCCGGCAGCTCAACCTCGGGTAGCTCCAGCTCGGCAATCTCGCTTTCGCTCCAGGTCAGCGGCGCGGCATCGACGGCCTGCTCCAGGCCATCCAGACTGAGCAGCTCATCATCGGCCTGCAACTCGCCCGCAACCGGCGTCCAGGTTTCATCAGGCTCAATGACATCGCTGGCTTCCAGCTCAAGGCTGTCCAGTGACAGCTCACCGAAGCTGAGCTCGTCAGCAGCCACTGCACTCGGCTGCTGCTCGGTTTCTGCCGCAGCGTCCTCTGCCAGATCGAGCGCCGGCAGTTCATCAAGCAATTCGAAGGTCAGCGGCTCATTGCCCGACGCGTCGCTCTGCAGCGGCGCTTCGTCGAGCCAGGGCTGCGCCTCTGCGGGAGCAGCCATTTCTTCAGATTCGGGCAGCGGCAGGGAAAACTCGATGTCTTCCTCCACTTCCGCGGCGGCGCCGAGCTCAGACTCGGGCTGTTCGCTACCGAGCATATCCAGCTCGTCCAGCGGATCGACCAGCGGCGCCGGTGTTTCCTCGGGTTCTGGCTCGTCGAGAATCGAGCGCTGCGGCTTGAGCGAATAACCCAGAGTTTCCAGGCTTTCCTCGGCCACATCGAGAATCAGGTCGCCCTGGCTGGCGTTGTCTTCGGCCAGGCGCTCCAGGTAATACTCGACGCTGGTGATGGCGTCGGCCAGGGTATCCAGGCTCTGCCAGTTGGGCACCGCCTTGCGCACCAGCAGTTGTTCCTGAATATAGCGATTGCAGGCATCCAGCAGTGCCGCGGCACGTGCCAGCGGAATCATCGCCAGACCGCCGCGAACCTGGGTCAGCAGCTCCGGCACGCGGGCCAGGTGCTCATGATTCCATTGCGAGGCGATGAACTCGATGATCGCGTCCTTGGCCTGTTCCAGGCCGGTACGCGCTTCCTTGATCACCAGCTGATGGATCTGCGCCACATCGGTGGTGGGCAGGTGCTGCTCATCGGTCGCGCCGTCCTCGGCGGGGCCGACCATGCCGGCCAGAGTCGCTTCGACGTAAAGCAGAGCGCCCGCCACATCCATCAGCACCGCATCACTGGCCTCGCGCTGTCCCTGGGCCAGAGCGTGCAGCACATCCAGCTGATCGAGGATGACCTTGCGCGGCTGACCAAAGCCCAACACCGCCAGGGTGTCGGCGATCTGCTTGAGCGGGGCAAGCATGCCCTCCAGATCGGCCACGCCACTGCGGTCGCTGCGCACGAACAGATCGAGGCTGTCCTTGACCCGTACCAGCTCTTCGCACAGGGCGGTCACCACCGAGCGCATTGCATCGCGGTCGGGACCGGCCATGCGGGCGCGTTCCTCGTCGACCACCGCCGAATCCGGCAGGGCTTCATCGAGGCGATACTGCTCCTTGAGGGCACGAATACGCGGCGACTGGCTTTCTGCCTTGGCCACGTAGAACAGCAGGTTCTTGCTCAGCTCGTCCGGGGCGCGCTGGTTGAAGCCCTCGGCACCCTGTTCGACCAGGCGCTTGAGTTCATGATCGACCTGGCGCAGCAGGGTGCGCACCGAGGTGCCGTTCTGCACGCTGCCATTGGCCAGACCTTCGACGATGCCCGAAGCGATCTGCCACAGCGGCCCCAGCGGGGCCTCGCGACAGAGGCTTTCCAGGCGGGCGAACACCCGCGCCATGTAACCCAGGTTGGTCCCCAGGTCCTGATTGCGGATGACCCCGACCAACGCCATCTGCAGCATCTGCCGCAGTTTGCGCAGCAGCACCGGCAGCTCGGCGGTACGCAACTGGGCCAGAGCGTCCAGCGACAGGGCTTCCTGGCGGGCGGACATATCCGGGGAGAACAGGCTGGTTTCCGAGAGCAGGCTGTCGCCACGGGCGGCGCGCAGGTCGTTGAGCAGTGGCAACAACACCAGCGGCAGGTCGCGACGGGCGGTCTGGATGCGGTCCAGATAGATCGGCAGCTGCAGGATGGCCTGCATCAGCACTTCCAGCGCCTCGCGCTGGTTGCTCGCACGGCCTTCGACCAGAGCCTGGGTCAGGTGCTCCATTTCCTCGGCGAGCAGCGCCGCACCGTAGAACTCGACCATCTGCAGGGTGCCGAGCACCTGGTGCACATAGGTCTGGCAGAAACGCAGTCGCGTCGAATCCTGCGGATTCTCGACAAACGCTTCCAGGGCCTGGCGCGCCTGTTTCAGGGTCTCGGCGATTTCACCTTTGACCCACTCCAGGGCGACATAGTCGTGCCGATCACCCATACCGACTCCGCTGCTCATAAAATCTTCCGGGTAAATGCCAGCACGCGTTCATCTGCTACCGCTTCCAGTTCGGGGTGCTGCCACTCGGCCACCTCCCCCACACCGATCACCAGCAGGCCTCCGGGAACCAGGCGCTCAACCAGACGGTTGAGCAGTTCGCGGCGCCGCCAGCGGCGGAAATAGATCAACAGGTTCTGGCAAAAAATCACGTCCATATCGGACATAGGCGCCTTGGCCACGTCCAGTACATTCAGGCGAGCACAACAGACTCGCTCGGTCAGGGCGGGAACGACCTGAAAACGGCCATCTTCCCGCACTGCGAAATAGCGTTCACACAACTCGCCGTCCAGCTGTTCCAGGCGTCGCGCCGCGTAACTGGCCTCACGCGCCTTGTTCAGGGCGTTGAGGCTGATATCGGTCCCGGTCACGCCGAACTGGCCCGCCCACTCGCTGTCCTTCAACACCTCGGCGGCGCAGATGGCCATGGAGTAGGGCTCTTCACCACTGGAGCAGCCTACGCTCCAGAGCGTCCAGGGTCGCGGCACTCCTTCACGTTCGAGACGCCCCTCAAGGTATTCCCTGAGTACGTCGAAAGACGGCGGATGACGGAAGAAACGGGTTTCCTGAACGGTCAGACGATCCAGCAGGGTTGACCACTCGACAGCGCCACGCGGCCCCTCCAGCACTTGCTGGTAATACAGGCTGTAGTCACTCAGGCCGAGCTCGCGCATGCGCGCGGTCAGGTTGGTCTGCAAAAAGGCGCGGCGCTGCTCACTGATCACCAGACCGGTACGCTGCTCAAGCAGCGTCTGCCAGTCCTGGAATTGTGCAGGCGTCATTTCGGCCACGGGTTGCAAGGCCCAGATGGCGCTTGGCTGCATGCCTTGGCCCTCGCTCATGGTCGCTTGGCGACGGCCCGTTCAGGCCGCCGCGCCTCCGCTGATCAGGCCTGTTCCGGTGCGTCGGGCAGGTTGAAGCCCGATACCGACTTACGCATCTCACTGGCCATCTTGGCCAGGTTACCAATGCTTCGTGCGGTGGCGGTGGTACCGGCCGAGGTCTGCGAGGTGATCTCCTGGATCACGTTCATGGTGTTGGAGATGTGACCGGCCGACGACGCCTGTTGGCGGGCGGCGTTGGAGATGTTCTGAATCAAGGCCGCGAGGGTCTTGGATACCTTCTCGATCTCTTCCAGGGCCACACCCGCGTCCTGGGCCAGACGGGCACCACGAACCACTTCGGACGTGGTCTGTTCCATCGAGATAACCGCTTCGTTGGTGTCGGTCTGAATGGTCTTAACCAGTGCCTCGATCTGCTTGGTTGCAGCCGAGGAACGTTCTGCGAGGCGCTGTACTTCGTCCGCTACCACGGCGAAGCCGCGGCCCGCGTCACCCGCCATGGAGGCCTGGATCGCCGCGTTAAGAGCCAGAATGTTGGTCTGGTCGGCAATGTCGTTAATCAGGCTAACGATGTCACCGATCTCCTGGGACGATTCACCCAGGCGCTTGATCCGCTTGGAGGTGTCCTGGATCTGCTCACGGATGTTATCCATGCCGGTGATGGTGTTGTGCACCACCTCGTTACCCTTGTTGGCGATGGCTACCGAACGTTCCGCTACCGCGGTGGATTCGGAGGCGTTCGCCGATACCTGGTCAATCGACACGGCCATTTCGTTGATCGCCGCGGAAGCACCGGCAATTTCCTGGGCCTGGTGCTCGGATGCCTCGGCCAGGTGCATCGCCGTGGCCTGGGTTTCCTGGGCCGCGGCCGCTACCTGTACAGCGGTCTGGTTAATCGTGGCTACCAGATCACGCAGCTGGTCGATCGAGTAGTTGATGGAGTCGGCGATCGCACCGGTGAAGTCTTCGGTTACGGTCGCTTGCACGGTCAAGTCACCGTCGGCGAGGTCGGCGATTTCATCGAGCAGACGCAGAATCGCAGCCTGGTCACGTTCGGATTTCTCTTCACGCTCGGCCAGTCGGGTACGGGTGGTCTGAACCATGACCAGACCGATCAGAATGATCGAAGCCAGCGCCAGGGCGCCCAGTACGTAACCGGCGATGGTATTGAAGTAACGGCCACCGGCCAGGTTTTCAAAGCCGACCGCCAGGGAAGAAGCCTTGTCCAGCTGGCTCTGCGACTCGGTAAAGATGGTGTTGGCGGATTCACGTACCTGGAACAGTTCCGGCGAGGTTTCCAGGATCTCGTCCACCGAGCCCGAGACGAACTCGAACAGTTCGGAAATTTCCGCCAGGCGCTCCAGGGCTTCCTCGTTGGTCACCTTGGAAATCGACATGGCGGCGTTGCCTTCGACCATGCCGACCAGTACGCGACCGAACAGGCTGGCGTCACGACCAAAACTGTCGGCGGCCTGAACGGAGTCCTGGTCACCGGCCAGCACCTTGTTCACCGAACCGAGGATACGTTCCGCCAGCAGCGACTGGCGCTGGGCTACCGAAACCTGATCGGCGGGCGCTTCGTTCTCCAGCAGGATGTCGACGACTTCTTCGTACTCGACCTGCAGCTGAGGAATGGTTTCGGCGAGGGTGGCCGCTACCTGGTGCAGCGACAGTACGGTCTGCTCACTGGCCAGAATGGCGTCGGCGTTCTGGCGCAGGCCATCCCAATCCTTCTGCACGGCATCCATCTCGGCTTTCACCGCCTCAGGAGCAGCCGGCAGGCCAGTGGCTTCGTCGCCCTGGGAGAGGATATTCCAGCGCTTCTCGAAGTCATTGCGCGCCTGTTTCAACAGGGCAAAGGCCTCGGATTTACCGGCCGCCGCTTCGGTGGCGTTCTTCGCGATGTTCTGCGACAGCACGCGCAGTTCGCCGGCGTGGCTGATGTACTGTTTGTCGTACTCCGCCTGGGTGCCGAGATAGAAGAAGTTGGCAAACAGCAGCACGATGGAGATCACCAGGACTGCGAAGAGTCCGGCAACCAGCGTGTTACTGCGCACACCACTGAGGAGATTGCCTGCATCGAGTTTTTTCATTATCTGGCCCTCGCCTGGACCTACCACTTTGGGGTTCCACGTAACGCCAACGAGCCGGAAAACCCGGCCCAACCTGTAAAATCTTGCGCCCTACAGACGCCAAAAGCCCGACTGAGACAGCCGGGCTAAACCGCAATATCGAGAAAGCCTTGGTGCCTGGCCAGCGCATGCGGGCTGAACACCAGCCAGGGCTGCTCACGCTGGAACTGCCCCTGCACAAACGGCAGGATGTTCGCTTCCAGCGGCGGCAACTGTTCGGTGAACGAGTCCACATTGAAGTGCTGCATACCGAATACTTCGTCGACCACCAGGCCAGAGAACACTTCCTGATGTTCGACGACAAGGACACGCCGCTGCTTGCGCAGTGGCGACAGCTCGCCGCCGAAGAAGCCGCACAGGTCCATGATCGGCAGCAGACGGCCACGCACGTTGGCCACGCCCTTGACCCAGCTCTTCACGCCAGGCAGCAAGGTGTAGCGCGGCTCGTGCAGGACTTCAGTCACTTCCCCCATGGGCGCGACAAACAGTCGCCCGCCCATGCGGAAGCCGATACCGCTCCAGGTCTGCACGGTTTCCTGCTGCGACGGCAAGCCGGCAGCCAGGACGCGACAGCGCTGGTCGATATCACAGAGAAGCTGGAAGGGAGTCTGAGCGTCCGACATGCCGGCCTTATTCTTCTAGTTATGCACAGACCGCAGAACAGGCTTAGGCCAGAACTGCGCTCAGGGTTTTCAGCAGGGTATCTTCGTCCACCGGCTTGGTCAGGTAGTCACGCGCGCCCTGGCGCTTGCCCCAGACCTTGTCGGTCTCCTGGTCCTTGGTGGTGACGATGATCACCGGAATATGGCTGGTTTCCGGGTCCTTGGTCAGCTGGCGGGTGGCCTGAAAGCCATTGAGGCCAGGCATCACGATATCCATCAGCACGGCATCAGGCTTTTCCTGACGAGCCAGGGCAACGCCATCGGCGCCATTTTCAGCCTTCAGCACCTGATGGCCGTGCTTTTCGAGCATGGCCGTCAGCTTGTACATCTCGGTCGGTGAGTCATCAACAATCAGAATTCGAGCCATGGGGTCTCCCATCTGGAAAAGGCACAACGGCCGGGGCCGTACTACTAGGAGGCTTGCTCCACCGGGGTGAAATCAGGAACGTGGGCCTTGATCGCACCGAGCAACTCTTCCTTGCTGAAAGGTTTGGTCAGGTACTGATCGGAGCCGACGATGCGGCCTTTCGCCTTATCGAACAAGCCATCCTTGGAGGACAGCATGATAACCGGCGTTGATTTGAAGGCACTGTTGTTCTTGATCAGGGCGCAGGTCTGATATCCATCCAGGCGCGGCATCATGATATCGACAAAGATGATGCTCGGATGGGAATCGGCAATCTTGGCCAAGGCGTCAAAGCCGTCGACCGCTGTAATGACATCGCAACCCACTTTCTTCAGCAAGGTTTCCGCGGTACGACGAATCGTCTTCGAATCGTCGATCACCATGACCTTCAAACCTTCGGAATGCTGTTCCATGTTCGCCCTACCATCGCCTCGGTGAGTCGTTATTCTTGCGTTATATCAGTGCGCTAAAGGCCCTGCCACCGACGGGCTGCGAGCCAATCGTTCAGTCTTTTTAGCACACTCTCTAAATGCAATCTATAAGCCCCCGGCCCACAAGGTTTTTTCCTTGACCGGAGAGCTACCCAGCGCCAACCTGAGCGCCTTTCACATCATTTACCTGGCCATTTACGGCCAGTTTCAAGCAGGAGCCGCCATGTCAATTCGCCTGGGCATCGTGATGGACCCCATCGCCAGCATCAGCTTCAAGAAGGACAGCTCGCTGGCCATGCTGCTGGCCGCCCAGGCACGCGGCTGGCAGCTGTTCTACATGGAACAGCAGGACCTCTATCAGCGCGCCGGCCAGGCCCGTGCACGCCTGCGTCCGCTGCAGGTATTCGATGATGCTGCACACTGGTTCGAGCTCGGCGCGGAAGTCGATCAACCGCTGCAGGATCTGGACGTGATCCTGATGCGCAAGGATCCGCCCTTCGACAACGAGTTCATCTACTCCACCTACCTGCTGGAACAGGCCGAGCAGGCCGGCTGTCTGGTGGTCAATCGCCCACAGAGCCTGCGCGACTGCAACGAGAAGATGTTCGCCACCCTGTTCCCGCAGCTGACACCGCCCACCCTGGTCAGCCGCCGCGCCGACATTCTGCGCGAGTTTGCCAGCGAGCAGCGTGACATCATTCTCAAACCCCTGGATGGCATGGGCGGCTCCTCGATCTTCCGCCACCGCGAGGGCGACCCGAATCTCTCGGTGATTCTCGAAACCCTGACCAACCACGGCCGCCAGCAGATCATGGCGCAGCGCTACCTGCCGGCCATCATCGACGGCGACAAGCGCATCCTGATGATCGATGGCGAGCCTGTCCCCTACTGCCTGGCTCGCATCCCGGCCCAGGGCGAAACGCGCGGCAATCTGGCAGCCGGCGGCCGTGGCGAAGCCCGCCCACTGACCGAACGCGACCTGGAAATCGCCCGCACCGTAGGCCCGGAGCTGCGCAAGCGCGGCCTGCTGTTCGTCGGCCTCGACGTGATCGGCGAGCACCTGACCGAAATCAACGTGACCAGCCCGACCTGCATCCGCGAGATCGACAAGGCCTTCGATACCCGCATCGGCGAGCGCCTGATGGATGTCATCGCCGCCAAGCTGGCAGCGCGGACCACTTCATAGACTTTTCTCCGCCCGCTCGGCAGACTGCGCCCATTCGTTTGTGAAGCCGATGCAATGACTGCCGCCACTCCACCATCACTCCCCAGCAGCACGGTCCGCCCCGCGGACCGTCTCGGTTTTACCCTGCTGATCGCGGCTGTCCTGCACATTGCGCTGATTCTCGGCGTGAGCTTCACCCTGCCCGGCCCCAGCCTGCTGAGCAAATCCCTGGAAATCACCCTGGCCACCTTCAAGAGCGAGGAAAAGCCCAAGGAGGCCGACTTCCTCGCCCAGGACAACCAGCAGGGCAGCGGCACCCTGGAGCACAAAGCCGCCCCCAAGACCACCGAGCAGGCTCTGTTTCAGGACACCGAGGTAAAAAAGGTCACCCCGCCGGCCGCGCAGCCCAAGGCCAGTCAGGAAGTCGCTCCCAAAGCCGCACTGGCCACCCGCGCACCTCAGCCGCAGAAAACTCCGGTCAAACGCGAAGAGCGCCAGCCTGAACCCGACACCCGCCAGGCGCCCACATTCGACCTGTCCCAGCTCTCCTCGGAAATCGCCAGCCTGGAAGCCCAGCTGGCCGATGAGCGCCAGGCCTACGCCAAACGCCCGAAGATCCACCGCCTGAACGCCGCCTCGACCATGCGTGACAAGGGTGCCTGGTACAAGGAAGAGTGGCGCAAGAAGATCGAGCGCATCGGCAACCTGAACT
>CALMID010000097.1 GCA_937863915.1 uncultured Pseudomonas sp. | reverse complement strand
CAATAGACCATGACCGCAATCGACAGAGTGAAGAAATCCAGAGGCATCAACGAGTTAGCGGAGCAGATCGAACCGCTGGCCCAGAGCATGGCGACACTGGCCGACGAAGCCCGGCAGGTCATGAGCCAGACCCAGCAGGCCAGCGAGGCGCAGGCGGCGGAGTGGCTGAAAGCCCAGCGCCAGACAGGGGCGGCATGGGTGGAGCTGGCCAAAGAGTTGCGGGAGGTAGCCGCCGAGGTGAGCAGCGCCGCGCAGAGCGCCCGGAGCGCGTCGCGGGGGTGGCACTGGAAGCTATGGCTAACCGTGATGCTGGCTTCCATGATGCCTACGGTGGTGCTGCTGATCGCATCGTTGCTCTTGCTCGACCTGACGCCACTGACAACCGAGGACGGCTCGATCTGGCTGCGCTTGGTGGCCCGATGAAGAACGACAGGACTTTGCAGGCCATAGGCCGACAGCTCAAGGCCATGGGCTGTGAGCGCTTCGATATCGGCGTCAGGGACGCCACCACCGGCCAGATGATGAACCGGGAATGGTCAGCCGCCGAAGTGCTCCAGAACACGCCATGGCTCAAGCGGATGAATGCCCAGGGCAATGACGTGTATATCAGGCCCGCCGAGCAGGAGCGGCATGGTCTGGTGCTGGTGGACGACCTCAGCGAGTTTGACCTGGATGACATGAAAGCCGAGGGCCGGGAGCCTGCCCTGGTAGTGGAAACCAGCCCGAAGAACTATCAGGCATGGGTCAAGGTGGCCGACGCCGCAGGCGGTGAACTTCGGGGGCAGATTGCCCGGACGCTGGCCAGCGAGTACGACGCCGACCCGGCCAGCGCCGACAGCCGCCACTATGGCCGCTTGGCGGGCTTCACCAACCGCAAGGACAAGCACACCACCCGCGCCGGTTATCAGCCGTGGGTGCTGCTGCGTGAATCCAAGGGCAAGACCGCCACCGCTGGCCCGGCGCTGGTGCAGCAGGCTGGCCAGCAGATCGAGCAGGCCCAGCGGCAGCAGGAGAAGGCCCGCAGGCTGGCCAGCCTCGAACTGCCCGAGCGGCAGCTTAGCCGCCACCGGCGCACGGCGCTGGACGAGTACCGCAGCGAGATGGCCGGGCTGGTCAAGCGCTTCGGTGATGACCTCAGCAAGTGCGACTTTATCGCCGCGCAGAAGCTGGCCAGCCGGGGCCGCAGTGCCGAGGAAATCGGCAAGGCCATGGCCGAGGCCAGCCCAGCGCTGGCAGAGCGCAAGCCCGGCCACGAAGCGGATTACATCGAGCGCACCGTCAGCAAGGTCATGGGTCTGCCCAGCGTCCAGCTTGCGCGGGCCGAGCTGGCACGGGCACCGGCACCCCGCCAGCGAGGCATGGACAGGGGCGGGCCAGATTTCAGCATGTAGTGCTTGCGTTGGTACTCACGCCTGTTATACTATGAGTACTCACGCACAGAAGGGGGTTTTATGGAATACGAAAAAAGCGCTTCAGGGTCGGTCTACCTGATCAAAAGTGACAAGGGCTATTGGTTGCCCGGTGGCTTTGGTTATACGTCAAACAAGGCCGAGGCTGGCCGCTTTTCAGTCGCTGATATGGCCAGCCTTAACCTTGACGGCTGCACCTTGTCCTTGTTCCGCGAAGACAAGCCTTTCGGCCCCGGCAAGTTTCTCGGTGACTGATATGAAAGACCAAAAGGACAAGCAGACCGGCGACCTGCTGGCCAGCCCTGACGCTGTACGCCAAGCGCGATATGCCGAGCGCATGAAGGCCAAAGGGATGCGTCAGCGCAAGTTCTGGCTGACCGACGACGAATACGAGGCGCTGCGCGAGTGCCTGGAAGAACTCAGAGCGGCGCAGGGCGGGGGTAGTGACCCCGCCAGCGCCTAACCACCAACTGCCTGCAAAGGAGGCAATCAATGGCTACCCATAAGCCTATCAATATTCTGGAGGCGTTCGCAGCAGCGCCGCCACCGCTGGACTACGTTTTGCCCAACATGGTGGCCGGTACGGTCGGGGCGCTGGTGTCGCCCGGTGGTGCCGGTAAATCCATGCTGGCCCTGCAACTGGCCGCACAGATTGCAGGCGGGCCGGATCTGCTGGAGGTGGGCGAACTGCCCACCGGCCCGGTGATCTACCTGCCCGCCGAAGACCCGCCCACCGCCATTCATCACCGCCTGCACGCCCTTGGGGCGCACCTCAGCGCCGAGGAACGGCAAGCCGTGGCTGACGGCCTGCTGATCCAGCCGCTGATCGGCAGCCTGCCCAACATCATGGCCCCGGAGTGGTTCGACGGCCTCAAGCGCGCCGCCGAGGGCCGCCGCCTGATGGTGCTGGATACGCTGCGCCGGTTCCACATCGAGGAAGAAAACGCCAGCGGCCCCATGGCCCAGGTCATCGGTCGCATGGAGGCCATCGCCGCCGATACCGGGTGCTCTATCGTGTTCCTGCACCATGCCAGCAAGGGCGCGGCCATGATGGGCGCAGGCGACCAGCAGCAGGCCAGCCGGGGCAGCTCGGTACTGGTCGATAACATCCGCTGGCAGTCCTACCTGTCGAGCATGACCAGCGCCGAGGCCGAGGAATGGGGTGTGGACGACGACCAGCGCCGGTTCTTCGTCCGCTTCGGTGTGAGCAAGGCCAACTATGGCGCACCGTTCGCTGATCGGTGGTTCAGGCGGCATGACGGCGGGGTGCTCAAGCCCGCCGTGCTGGAGAGGCAGCGCAAGAGCAAGGGGGTGCCCCGTGGTGAAGCCTAAGAACAAGCACAGCCTCAGCCACGTCCGGCA
Organism: uncultured Pseudomonas sp.; assembly: GCA_937863915.1. GTDB lineage: Bacteria > Pseudomonadota > Gammaproteobacteria > Pseudomonadales > Pseudomonadaceae > Aquipseudomonas. Next base: position 868 of record CALMID010000097.1, on the reverse strand, counting down.
CGACCCGGCGCACTGTCTGGCCCCCGGCCTGTTCCGTGCCCTCAAGCGGGGCGAGCGCAAGCGCAGCAAGCTGGACGTGACGTATGACTACGGCGACGGCAAGCGGATCGAGTTCAGCGGCCCGGAGCCGCTGGGCGCTGATGATCTGCGCATCCTGCAAGGGCTGGTGGCCATGGCTGGGCCTAATGGCCTAGTGCTTGGCCCGGAACCCAAGACCGAAGGCGGACGGCAGCTCCGGCTGTTCCTGGAACCCAAGTGGGAGGCCGTCACCGCTGATGCCATGGTGGTCAAAGGTAGCTATCGGGCGCTGGCAAAGGAAATCGGGGCAGAGGTCGATAGTGGTGGGGCGCTCAAGCACATACAGGACTGCATCGAGCGCCTTTGGAAGGTATCCATCATCGCCCAGAATGGCCGCAAGCGGCAGGGGTTTCGGCTGCTGTCGGAGTACGCCAGCGACGAGGCGGACGGGCGCCTGTACGTGGCCCTGAACCCCTTGATCGCGCAGGCCGTCATGGGTGGCGGCCAGCATGTGCGCATCAGCATGGACGAGGTGCGGGCGCTGGACAGCGAAACCGCCCGCCTGCTGCACCAGCGGCTGTGTGGCTGGATCGACCCCGGCAAAACCGGCAAGGCTTCCATAGATACCTTGTGCGGCTATGTCTGGCCGTCAGAGGCCAGTGGTTCGACCATGCGCAAGCGCCGCCAGCGGGTGCGCGAGGCGTTGCCGGAGCTGGTCGCGCTGGGCTGGACGGTAACCGAGTTCGCGGCGGGCAAGTACGACATCACCCGGCCCAAGGCGGCAGGCTGACCCCCCCCACTCTATTGTAAACAAGACATTTTTATCTTTTATATTCAATGGCTTATTTTC
>CALMID010000096.1 GCA_937863915.1 uncultured Pseudomonas sp. | reverse complement strand
CGGCGCCATCGCCGGTGAGCTTGCCGCGGTGGAGGACATGTTCGCGCTCAAGGATCTGCTGGCGCTGCAGGACAAGCTCGTGAGTGTCGACAACATCCAGCGCACCACGGCCGAGTACTACAAGATCAAGATTTCCGACCTGCTGTCCAAGCGTCGTTCGCGCTCGGTGGCACGTCCACGTCAGGTGGCCATGGCCTTGTCCAAGGAACTGACCAACCATAGCCTGCCGGAAATTGGCGACGCCTTTGGTGGACGCGACCACACCACAGTGCTGCATGCCTGTCGTAAGATTGCCGAGCTGAGGGAATCTGACGCGGACATCTGTGAAGACTACAAGAATCTGCTGCGCACCCTGACTACCTGATTCCAACACTTACGCCTTGAGGCAAGGGACTAGACCATGCACTTCACCATTCAACGCGAGGCCCTGTTGAAACCCCTGCAACTGGTCGCGGGCGTCGTGGAACGCCGGCAGACCCTGCCGGTGCTGTCCAATGTGCTGCTGGTGGTCGAAGGCCAGCAGCTGTCGCTGACGGGTACCGACCTGGAAGTCGAACTGGTCGGCCGCGTGCAGCTGGACGAACCGGCCGAAGCCGGCGAAATCACAGTGCCGGCACGCAAGCTGATGGACATCTGCAAGAGCCTGCCGAGCGATGCGCTGATCGACATCCGCATCGACGAGCAGAAGCTGCTGGTGAAGGCCGGTCGTAGTCGTTTTACCCTGTCGACGCTGCCGGCCAACGACTTCCCCACCGTCGAAGAAGGCCCGGGTTCGTTTACCCTGAACCTGCCGCAGGCCAAGGTACGTCGTCTGATCGAACGCACCAGCTTCGCCATGGCTCAGCAGGACGTGCGCTATTACCTCAACGGTATGTTGCTTGAAGGCAGTACCGGTGTGCTGCGTGCGGTCGCCACCGACGGTCACCGTCTGGCCATGTGCTCGATGCAGGCCGAGATCGAACATGAAGGTCGTCACCAGGTCATCGTACCGCGCAAGGGTATTCTCGAGCTGGCGCGCCTGCTCACCGAGCAGGAAGCCGAAGTGGGCATCGTCCTCGGTCAGCACCATATCCGCGCGACCACCGGCGAGTTCACCTTCACGTCCAAGCTGGTCGATGGCAAGTTCCCGGATTACGAGCGTGTACTGCCGCGCGGTGGTGACAAGCTGGTGATTGGCGAGCGCCAGTCGTTGCGCGAAGCATTCAGCCGTACGGCCATTCTCTCCAACGAGAAGTACCGTGGTATTCGCCTGACCCTGGCTGCTGGTCTGCTGAAAATTCAGGCCAATAACCCGGAGCAGGAAGAGGCTGAAGAAGAGGTGGCCGTCGACTACAACGGCGGTAATCTGGAAATCGGTTTCAACGTCAGTTACCTGCTTGATGTGCTCGGCGTGATGACCACCGATCAGGTGCGTCTGACCCTGTCCGACTCCAACAGCAGTGCGCTGGTACAGGAAGCTGGCAACGACGACTCCGCGTATGTCGTCATGCCGATGCGTCTCTGATCCTCACTGAATGTCCCTCACCCGTGTTTCCGTCACCGCGGTGCGCAATCTGCACCCGGTGACGATCTCCCCCTCCCCCCGCATCAATATCCTCTTTGGCGCCAATGGCAGCGGCAAAACCAGTCTGCTTGAAGCTGTCCATCTGCTCGGGCTCGCCCGTTCCTTTCGTAGCACGCGGTTGCAGCCGGTCATTCAGCATGAGCAAGTCGGCTGCACTGTATTTGGCCAGGTGTGCCAGGAAGATGGTCGTCTGAGTAATCTCGGTGTAGCGCGTGAGCGCGAGGGTGAGTTCCAGATTCGCATCGATGGGCAGAATGCTCGTAGCGCGGCGCAACTCGCCGAGACCCTGCCGATCCAGCTAATCAACCCCGACAGCTTCCGTTTGCTGGAAGGCTCGCCGAAGGTGCGCCGGCAGTTTCTCGACTGGGGCGTGTTCCACGTGGAACCACGTTTTCTTCAGGCCTGGCAGCGCCTGCAGAAAGCCCTGCGCCAGCGGAACTCGTGGCTGCGGCATGGTAAACTGGACGCCGTTGCGCAGGCAGCCTGGGATCGTGAACTCTGTGCTGCCAGCGACGAGCTAGATGGTTATCGGCGCAGCTATATCCAGGCACTCAAGCCGGAGTTTGAGGCAACGTTGGCTCAGTTGATCGAACTGCCGGAGCTGACCCTTAGTTACTACCGGGGTTGGGACAAGGAGCGGGATCTGCAGGATGTTCTGTCTGCCAGCCTGCAACGCGATCAGCACTTGGGCCATACCCAGGCCGGGCCACAACGCGCGGATTTACGCCTGCGTCTTGGTAGTCATAGCGCGGCAGATATTCTCTCGCGTGGCCAGCAAAAGTTGGTGGTCTGTGCGCTGCGTATTGCCCAGGGTCACCTGCTCAATCAGGCCAAGAAGGGCCGTTGTGTTTATCTGGTCGACGATCTTCCCTCGGAACTCGACGATCAGCACCGCCAAGCGTTGTGTCGCTTGCTGGAAGATTTGCAATGTCAGGTATTCATCACCTGCGTTGACCAAGAACTATTACAGGATGGCTGGCGCACGGATACGCCGGTCGCCATGTTCCACGTGGAACAAGGTCGAATTACACCAGTGGGAGTGTAGGCATGAGCGAAAACAACACGTACGACTCGACAAGCATCAAGGTGCTCAAAGGTCTGGATGCCGTACGCAAACGCCCGGGCATGTACATCGGTGATACCGACGATGGCACCGGCCTGCACCACATGGTGTTCGAAGTGGTGGACAACTCCATCGACGAAGCGCTGGCCGGGCACTGCTCCGAAATCAGCATCACCATTCATACCGACGAATCCATCACCGTCCGCGACAATGGTCGCGGTATCCCGGTGGACATGCACAAGGAAGAAGGTGTCTCGGCAGCAGAGGTCATCATGACCGTCCTGCACGCCGGCGGTAAGTTCGACGACAACAGCTACAAGGTCTCCGGTGGCCTCCACGGCGTGGGTGTCTCGGTGGTGAACGCCCTCTCCAAAGAGCTGATCCTGACCATCCGCCGCAGCGGCAAGATCTGGGAGCAGACCTACGTCCATGGCGTACCGCAGGCCCCGCTTGGCCCGGTTGGCGATAGCGAGGGTACCGGCACGCAGATCCACTTCAAGCCGTCGGACGAGACCTTCAAGAACATTCACTTCAGCTGGGACATCCTGGCCAAGCGCCTGCGCGAACTGTCCTTCCTCAACTCTGGCGTTGGCATCGTCCTCAAGGATGAGCGCAGCGGCAAGGAAGAACTGTTCAAGTACGAGGGTGGTCTGAAGGCATTCGTTGAATACCTCAACACCAACAAGACCATCGTCAACCAGGTGTTCCACTTCAATATCCAGCGCGAGGAAGACGGCGTGGGTGTCGAGGTGGCGCTGCAGTGGAACGACAGCTTCAACGAGAACATCCTCTGCTTCACCAACAACATTCCGCAGCGCGATGGTGGTACTCACCTCGCTGGCTTCCGCTCTGCCCTCACCCGTCACCTGAACAACTACATCGAGGCCGAAGGCCTGGCGAAGAAGTTCAAGATTGCCACAACCGGTGATGACGCCCGTGAAGGTCTGACCGCGATCATCTCGGTGAAGGTACCGGATCCGAAGTTCAGCTCGCAGACCAAGGACAAGCTGGTTTCCAGCGAAGTGAAAACCGCGGTCGAACAGGAAATGGGCAAGTATTTCGCCGATTTCCTGCTGGAAAATCCCAACGAAGCCAAGGCCGTGGTCGGCAAGATGATCGATGCCGCCCGTGCTCGTGAAGCCGCGCGAAAGGCCCGCGAGATGACCCGCCGCAAGGGCGCGCTGGATATCGCCGGTCTGCCCGGCAAGCTGGCCGACTGCCAGGAAAAAGACCCGGCGCTGTCCGAACTGTACATCGTGGAAGGGGACTCCGCGGGCGGCTCTGCCAAGCAGGGGCGTACCCGCAAGACCCAGGCGCTCCTG
>CALMID010000095.1 GCA_937863915.1 uncultured Pseudomonas sp. | reverse complement strand
GGTTATCCCCGAGAGCACTGGATGGCTCTGTGGATAAGCGCTGGACAGCTGGCTACACCCCAGACGCCCCGCGGCTTCCCGTGGGGCGTTTGTTTTTTGAGCAATATCAGAGAGTTAGCCTGTGAGTTAAACACAGCGGCTGTGCGCCAGCCTGTGCATAAGCTTGGGGTAGTTGTGCACAGCCCAGCAAGGGCGCGGGTTGCCCGCGATCGTACAAAAAATGCTCAGGTGAGAGCGCCGGCCTGACTGCCCGGGCTGTCTGGCGATGCTTCGGGCTGGCTTGCCCGATCAGGGGGCTGGCGGTGCTGCGTTACCCCCATTCGCCGTGGATGCGTCTGTGGATAAGCTGTCCACTCCCGGCGCCAGCCCTAGTGCCCCGCGGTTTTTCGGGGTTAGCTGGTTTTTTGAGCAATATCAGGTAGTTGCATGAACAGTTAGCCACAGTGGCTGTGCAGCTGCCTGTGGACAAGCTGTGCGGCTCAGGCTGCAGGCTTAGTGGGGCGCGGGCTTTCGCCGGCTGTATATTTATTGATCAGGCCGATGCTCAGGGTTTGCCGGTCGCAGCCGGGGTGACCGGTATCAGTGGCGTTGGTGTGCTGGGCAGGGGATTTTGGCTTTCCAGTGCCCACTTCTGCAGCTCGCTGGCCCGTTTGCGGCTGCTGGCCTGGGCCTGGTCGATGGCTTCGCTGTAGTCGCTCAGCCAGCTGCGCGAGCCCGGCAGCATGTTGGCCAGATCGCGCATGCCGCCCTTGAGGCCGTCCATGACTTGTTGGTAATCCTTCTCCTGGGCCTGCAGCACCTGGGCCACGCGGCCGGCCGTGCTCTTGTCGTCGACCACGCTGTGCAGGCCAGTGAACTGGTTGGCCTTGAGGCTGGCCAGTTGTTCGTCCTGCATGGCCACCAGCCGTTCCAGGCGTTCGACGCTCTTTTCCAGCTTCACCACACGCTGTTCCATGGCCTGGACGTTATCCACAGAGAGCACTTCGCTTTCGTCGCTCAGGCTGCTGATCAGGGTCATCACCAGCCAGATCAGCAGGGCAACGCCACCCACCAGGCTGACCACCCACAGCCAGATGCGGTCGGATTTTTCCTCGTGCTCGAGCAGCTCGATGCGCTCTTCTTCACTGAGGCTGCTGTCGCTGGTTTCGTCCTGCTCTTTCATGGCTCGCTCCGGGCCTTGGCAAAATGGCGGCGCCTTTTAATTGACGATAGCAGAGTTATCCACCGGTCTTCTCGCGAGCGCCCGTGCGCTAGGGTATAAAGCCATCCCCCCAGCACAGGAGCCTTATCGTGGAAGAAGTCATCGAACAGCTGCGCGAACTCAACGAGCCGGTGCCGGTGCCGCTGGAGCTGCCGGACGAGGAAACCCTGGTGGAAATCCAGGAAGAAATCCTCATCCACCTGCCGTTCGAGCTGCGCGAGTTTCTGCTCAAGGTCAGTGATGTGGTGTACGGCCGGCTGGAGCCGGTGACCGCCAGCGATCCGCAGTCGCACACCTACCTGCCGGAAGTCGCCTCGGTGGCCTGGGACCGTGGCCTGCCGCGCGATCTGGTGCCGCTGTGTCAGGACGGTCGTGACTACTACGCCGTGGACGTCGAGGGTCAGGTCTGGCTGTGGGACGGCAGCGAGGGCGAGCTGACCGACGAGAGCTGGGATTCGGTGTGGCACTGGTGCCGGGACGTCTGGCTGGAAAGCTGACCGGCGCTGAACAGGGAGCGTTAATCATGGATGAGTCGACGGTACCGCGCTGGCAGCGCGTATGGGCCCAGTTGCCGCGCGAGGTACGTGGCCAGCTGATCAATCTGGTTTTGCTTGGATTGCTGGTGGGCAGCTTTTTACTGGTGTATCTCACCGCCATGCTGTTTTTGGGTGGGGCGAGGGTGGTGGAGTGGCTGCAGGAGCAGCCCTCACCCTATACCGTGATGGATGACCGTTACTTCACCCACTGCCTCGATCAGGTGGAGGCGCTGCACCAAGCGGCGGTCGAGCTGCAACGCCGGGAGAACACCCCGGGTGTGGCCAGCGACAGCGCCTATGCCAGCTGGCATTCGCGATCTCTGCGTTTCGAGCGCGACTGCTCGGGCCGCCATTGGCCGGGGCAGGGCGTGCCGGAGAGTCCGGTGGACTGGCTGCCGCACCTGGGCCTGACCGCTCAGGACTGGCCGGCCTCGGTGCCGACCCGTCCTGACGAGTAGCCGGCTCAGGCCGGCTCGGTGCTGGCAGGAGCCTCGGCAGCGGTTTTGCCGCGCCAGTTCTTCAGGATTTGTCCCACCTTGTAGCCGCGCCAGCCGAGCATGCAGCTGGCGGTCAGCACGCCGGCCATCAGCGCGCCGCCCACGCCGGCGGTGACGGTGTCGGCGCCGGTCAGGTAGAGGCCCTTGATCGGCGTCTGGCTGTGGATCCAGTGCTGGTCGAAGCGCTGCACCGTGTGCTCGATGCCGTAGATCTCGCCCTGCTCGTTCCACTGGAACCATTCGGTGGACAGCGGCGTGCCCAGCTCGCAGAAGTCCAGGTGCTCACGCAGCTGCGGCTGGAAGCGGTAGAGGGTTTCCAGCAGTTGCTCGGTGAGCTTCGCCTTGAACGCCTCGTAGTCCTCGCCGCGCTTGCCCCAGGTGCTGCCTTTCCACTGTTCGAACCACTGCGGCAGGGTCGGCGCGACGATTTCCACGGTGGACTTGTGCGGGTAACGCGCATCCCAGGACGGGTCCTTGGCCGAGGGGAAGGAGATGTAGATCAGCGGCATCGCCTCGCTCTGCCGGCTTTCGAAGGCCTGCACGTTGCCGTCGTGATCGGCCGAGGGGTAGACCCAGTAATTGGTCTTCGGCAGGCCCAGTTCGCTGGCGCTGCCCTTGAAGCCGGCATACAGGCAGAGCGTCGCAGCGGACAGTTCCACCTGCTTGAGGTTGGTCAGCAGGCCGGCCGCCTCGGCGGCCTCGCGCGGCACCAGGCGGGTGTAGGTGGGCACCAGCCCGGCGCAGCTGACGATCTGCGGCGCGCGCAGTTCGACGCCGTCCTTCTGCAGACGCACACCCACGGCGCGGCCGTTCTCGATCAGGATCTGGTCCACCCCGGCGTAGGTGAACACCTGGCCGCCGGCGGCCTCGATCACCGGGATGATGGTCTCGGCCATGCTCACCGCGCCGCCGACCGGGTAGTTGCCGCCGGTGATGTAGTGCTTGGCGACCATGGCGTGCATGAGGAAGGACGACTCGCAGGGCGGCAGGCCGTAGTCGCCCCACTGGGCGGTGAGTGCGCCGATCAGCTGCTCGTTGCGGGTCAGCCCTTCGAGCACTTCGCGGGTGCTCTTGAAGCAGTAGTCCGGCAGCCACCAGCGGCGCAGTTTGGCGTAGAGCAGACCGAGGGCGCGCGGCATGGCCTGACCGGCGAAGAACTTCGGCACCCGCGCGCTGACCTCGCCGAGCAGCTCGACATAACGGTCGATGGCGGCCGCTTCAGCGGGGAAGTGGCGCTTCATCTCGGCCTTGAACTGCTCGCGGCCGGCGACGTAGTCGATCACCTGCTCGCCGAGGACGATGCGGTCGTAATGATCGTCCATCGGCGCCCAGTGCAGGTTGCCGTCGCTGATCACATCGAACACCCGGCGGATCACCGACCAGGGTTTGTGCACCTCGCCGATGTAGTGCACGCCCACGTCCCACTCGTAGCCTTCGCGCTCGTAGCTGTGGGTGTAGCCGCCGGCGGTGTAGTGCTGCTCCAGCACGCAGACGCGCTTGCCCAGCTTGCTCAGCAGGGCGGCGGTGGTCAGGCCGCCGATGCCCGAGCCGATGATGATGGCGTCGTAGTGATCCTGGGCCAGGCGTTGGCGGAAGCGGGTGCCGGTGCGTTTCATGGGGGTTCTCCGGAGGCGGCTTTTGTTTTTGTTATGCAACGTTTTGCATACTAGGTCGGGCCGGACGATTTATGCAACTTCTTGCATAGTCCGTATACTGCCAAGCACTTTCCGCCTTATGCCGAACCCATCGCCATGTCCCTCAAGCACGCCATCCTGATCCTCCTCGAAAGTGAACCGGGCAGCGGCTACGACCTGGTCAAGCGCTTCAAGGCCGGGCTTGGCTACTTCTGGAACGCCAAGCACCAGCAGGTCTACCTGGAGCTGAAGAAGCTGAGCGAGGCCGGCTGGCTGGCGTTCGAGGAAGAGGCCCAAGACAGCCGGCCGGACAAGAAGATCTACCGCCTGACCCCGGCCGGCCACGCCGAGCTGCTGCGCTGGCTGGGCGAGCCGGTGGCGCCGAACAGGATCAACGACGCCCTGCTGGTGAAACTCTATGGCGGTGCGCTGACCGACGAAGCCAACCTGCGCGAGGAGATGACCCGGCACGCGGCCATCCACCGCAAGACGCTGGACAGCCTGCTGGCCATCGAGCGCGAACTGCTCGCCCTGCCCGAGGCCGAGCGCCTGGCCTGGCGCCTGCCCTACCTGACGCTGCGCCGCGGCATTCTCGGCGAACAGGCCTGGCTGGCCTGGGCCGACGAGGTGACGCAGGCGCTGCGCAGTGCCGACTGATTGGCAGTTCTGCCAATCCATCTGTGACGGGTTCTGCGCTTGCGCCATTTGTGCCTGTCGAGTGCCGCGGCGGCCGCGAATAATCGGACTTAATACTGCCGCGTGGCAGGCCGGGGTGGTCGACCCCGGAGAGCGCTGATTGTCGAGAGGTTTCCCATGATTCAGGCACGTCGTCTGCTGCTGGCTCTGGCCGTGGCATCCACCAGCTCCCTGAGCGTACCGGCCTGGGCGCTGGGGATTGGCGAGGTTCAGGTGCAGTCGGCCCTGAGCCAACCGCTGCGCGCACAGATCCCGCTGAGCGATGTCGGCGACCTGTCTGCCGGCGAGGTGCTGGTGCGACTGGCTTCGGCCGAGGAGTATCAGAAGGCCGGTATCGAGCGCCGCCAGTTCCTCGGTGATCTGCAGTTCAGCCCCGAACTCCGCGCCGCGGGCGGCAGCGTGATCCGCGTGACCTCGCGCCAGCCGGTGCGCGAGCCCTACCTCAACCTGCTGCTGGAAGTGACCTGGCCCAACGGTCGCCAGCTGCGCGAATTCAACCTGCTGCTCGACCCGCCCAGCTACAGCTTCCAGCCGCCTGTAGCTGCGCCTGCTGTTGCCAGCACGCCGCGCCCCCAGGCACAGGCAGCCTCACCTCAGACTCCGCTGGCGAGCAGCAGTGGCCCGCAGCCGGGCGGCCAGTACCTGACCCGCGACAACGACCGCCTGTGGGATATCGCCCGCGCCATTCGTGGTCCGCAGGCCACGCCACAGCAGGCCATGCTGGCGATTCAGCGACTCAACCCGCAGGCGTTCGATGGCGGCAATATCAATCGCCTCAAGCGCAACCAGACCCTGCAGCTGCCGACGGCCGAGCAGATGCAGCAGCACTCGGCCAGCGAGGCGCTGGCGCAGGTCGAGCAGCAGCATCAGAACTGGCGCGCGCCGTCCGCACCGGCGCCGGCGCAGATGGACGCGACCCGGCGCAGCAGTGCCGGAGCGGCTCCCGTAGCGGTGGCCAAGGGCGACACGCTCAGTCTGGTAGGAGCCTCGACAGCCAAGGGCGCAGCGGATGCCGCGCAGGGCAAAGACCAGGCGGGCGCCAGCAAGGCGCTCAAGGAGCAGCTGGCACTGACCCAGGAAGGGCTGGATCAGGCCCGCCGCGAGCGGGAAGAACTGAACAGCCGCATCGCCGACCTGCAGTCGCAACTGGACAAGCTGCAGCGCCTGGTGCAACTCAAGGACAGTCACCTGGCGCAACTCCAGGCACGCCTGGCGGAGACGGACAGGGTGGCGCAATCGACTAAGCCGCCGACTCAGAAAGAGGCTGCCCAGGCTAACTGATTGCTGCTCGGAGTTTTCAGGGTTCGCCGGGCAGCGGTGTCTCTATTGCGGTCGATCATGAGCTAACGCCATCAAACCGGGCTTCATTCAGGCCTGTCCACGCAGGCCTGTGCGCTCATTGGAGGGTGACCTAATAATCGGTGCTGCGCGCTTGCCGGGCGCGGCTTGTTTGCAGTGGCGAAGTTGATATTCAGTGCTGTGTCGACGTTGTTAGGTAAGGATTAATTACTATCTGTGCTTATAATTAATCCTTTATATTTTATCTATGCACTGTAATTTCACTCTGGTAGATTTCACCGCCATTCGCCATGGGTAGCTGTGCATTTATATGTGGCTATTCAAAATACTATATAAGTTTTAAGTTTGGCGAATTATTAAAGTAAAAATGCAGAGCACAAAGCCTGATCGGCTCCAATTACCTACTGAGGGAATAGTTGTGAAATCAACAAGTTTTAAAAACTTCATTGCTGCAGCGGCTACAGTTCTTGTCTCCGTTGGCGCCCAAGCAACGGTAATCGACTTTGAGTCGACCGGTACTCCCCGCAATTACAATTCACTCAATTACGAGATTGATGGTTTCGTCTTCAATCAGACGATGGATAATATCGATCTCAGTTCTGGCTCCTCATGGGCAGGTCATGGGCCTGCGCATAGCGGCAGTTTTGCCGCGTTGAACAACTATTATGGTATTGGTGAAATCACCAAGGCTGGTGGCGGAACTTTCTCCTTTGAAAGCCTGTGGCTGAAGAGCTGGTATAACCAGCAAATTAGCGGCACCATTACCGGCCTGTTCCAAGGGGCCGAAGTGGGCAGTATCAGCGGCGTATTCAACGGCTGGACACTGTTCAGTGGCAACTTTACCGGCATCGATACTCTGCGGATTTCTACCAGCAGTGTCTTCCTGGTGGATGATATTTCCCTGGATTCGGTGGTGAGTCCTGTGCCGGAGCCGGAAACTTATGCACTGCTGCTGGCCGGCCTGGCCCTGGTGGGGGTGGCTGCCCGTCGTCGCAAGCAACGGGAAATGGCCGCCTGATCTTCAGGTGTCCTATCTCAAAACGGGAGCTTCGGCTCCCGTTTTGTTTTTCTGCAATCACGCCACGGCGCCCGCTATCGCGGGAAATTGCCAGTAATCAGAGGGGGAATGGCGGCTTCAGCCCACCCTGCGAATTGGTCAGCGAGTCTGCAGGTAGTTGCGCACCTGCGGCCACAGCAGGTTCAGTGCCAGTCCCGCGATGACCAATGTGGCGGCGCCCAGCTTCCAGACGGGCAGGTCTTCGCCCAGCCACAGCGCGGCCCCGCCCATGCCGAACAGTGGCACCAGCAGGGCGGTCGGCGTGATGCTGGCCGCCGGGTGGCGGGCCAGCAGCCAGGCCCAGACGGCATAGCCGAACAGGGTGTTGCCCAGGGCCTGCCAGGCCACCGCCAGCCAGGTCCAGGTGTCTGCCGCCTGCAGGCCGTGGCTGATCGCCGGCCAGCCCTCCAGCAACAGTGACAACGCCACCAGCGGCGGAGCGGCAAACAGGCTGGACCAGACGACATAAGCCAGCATGTTGATGCGCCCGGCCTGACGCGCCACCAGGTTGCCGCCGGCCCAGCACAGCGCGGCCAGCAGCATCAGACCCAGTCCCAGCAGGCTGGTGCTGCCGTCGGTGTGCGCGACGATGATGCCGATGCCGCCGCTGGCCAGCAGCAGGGCCAGCCACTGCACGCGCAGCAGGCGCTCACCGGAGAAATACATGGCCAGGCCGATGGTGAAGAACACCTGCAACTGGATCACCAGCGAGGCCAGGCCGGGCGTGATATGTCCGTGCATGGCGATGAACATCACGCCGAACTGGCCGACACCGATCAGCAGTCCGTAGGCGGCCAGATTGCCCCAGGACACCGCCGGTCGCGGCAGGAACAGCACGGCCGGCAGGGCGGCGAGGGTGAAGCGCAGGGCGGCGAACAGCAGCGGCGGCAGGTGCCCGAGCGCCAGCTTGATCACCACGAAGTTGGTGCCCCATACCGCGACGACGGCCAGGGCCAGTAGCAGGTGGCGCAGCGGCAGCGGGCTGTTCATGGCGTCAGTCGTGCCATTCGCGGCCGGCCAGCTCCAGCAGGCTCTGGGCCTGTTCCGGGCCGTTGCTGCCGGCGGGGTAGGGGCGCGAGTTGGGGTAGTAGCTGTCCCAGCCCGAGAGGATGGGGTCGACCCAGGCCCAGGCGGCTTCTACTTCGTCGCGGCGCATAAAGAGCGTCGAGTCACCCTCGATCACGTCCAGCAGCAGGCGCTCGTAGGCGTCCCAGCGGCGTTTCTGCGGGAATACCTGAGCCAGGTTCAGGTCCAGCTCCATGGGGGTCAGGCGCATGCCCTTGCCGGGGCTCTTGCCCATCAGCTGCAGGCTGATGCGTTCCTCCGGCTGCAGGCGGATCAGCAGGCGGTTGGCCTGGCTGCCGTCGAACAGGCGGTGCGGCACTGGTTTGAACTGGATGACGATTTCCGAGCATTTCCTCGCCATGCGCTTGCCGGTGCGCAGGTAGAAGGGCACGCCGGCCCAGCGCCAGTTGTCGATCTCGGCCTGCACGGCGACGAAGGTTTCGGTGTCGCTGTCGTTGTCGACGTTCTTCTCGAAGTAGTAGGCCGGCACTTCCTGGCCGCCGATATGGCCGGCGCTGTACTGACCGCGCACAGTCTTGTCCTGCACGTCGAGGCCGCTGATCGGCTTGAGCGCCTGGAGGATCTTCACCTTTTCGTTGCGCACCGATTCGGCGTCGAAGTGCACCGGCGCTTCCATGGCCACCAGGCAGAGCAGTTGCAGCAGGTGGTTCTGCAGCATGTCGCGCATGGCGCCGGTGTGGTCGTAGTAGGCGCCACGGTTTTCCACGCCGAGGGTTTCGCTGACGGTGATCTGCACGTGGTCGATATGCCCGGCGCGCCATACCGGCTCGAACAGCGCGTTGGCAAAGCGCAGGGCCATGAGGTTCTGCACCGTTTCCTTGCCCAGGTAGTGGTCGATGCGGAAGACCTGCGATTCCTCGAACACGCGGCCGATGGAGCGGTTGATCTCGCGGGCGGACTCCAGCGAGTGGCCGATCGGCTTTTCCAGCACGATGCGCGTGTGCGGGCCGGCGAGGCCGGCGTTGTGCAGGTGCTCGGCAATCGGCTCGAAGAGGTCGGGGGCGGTGGCCAGGTAATAGATACGCCCGCGCTGGCAGCCATCGCCCAGCCATTTGCCCAGGCGGTTGAAGTCGGCGCTCTGGCTGAGGTCCATGCTGAAGTAGTCGATGCGCGCGGCAAAGCTCTGCCAGGTGTCGTTGTCGAATTCGCTGCGCGCCACCTGGGCGCGGCAGTTGCGTTCGGCCAGCGCCAGGTAGGCGTCGCGGCTGAGGCTGTCGAGGGCGGCGGTGTGGATGCGCATGTCGCCGGGCAGGCGACCTTCGCGGTGCAGGTGATAGAGCGCCGGCAGCAGCTTGTGCAGGGACAGGTCACCGGTGCCGCCGAGCACCAGCATGTCGCAAGGGGGCGTATTCACGAGCATCTCCACCGCGGTGCCGAGCCGCGGTACTAAGGAATTCGAGGTTGCTTGACGGATTCATGTAGTATAACTACATAAGAACTACATTCCGGCTTTGCCGATCATAACCGAGTCCCGCCCGTGAACCTTCTGCAGCATATCGCCCAGTCCCGTGAGGAGCTGCGCAAATCCGAACTCAAGGTCGCCGAGCATGTGCTGGCCGACCCTTCCGCGGTGATGCACAGCTCCATGGCCGACCTGGCCCACGAAGTGGGCGTCAGCGAGCCGACCATCGTGCGTTTCTGCCGTGCCATCGGCTGCGCCGGGTTCCAGGACCTCAAGCTCAAGCTGGCGCAGAGCCTGGCCTCGGGGTCGAGTTTCGGCCAGTTCTCGATCAGCGAAGGCGACTCGGTGGCCGATGTCAGCCTGAAGATTTTCGATGCCACCCTGCACACCCTGATCGAGGTGCGCGAGCACCTGGACACCAGTGCCGTGGAACGTGCGGTGCAGGCCATCGCGGCGGCCAAGCAGGTCAACTTCTATGGCTTTGGCGCCTCCGGCGCGGTGGCGGCCGATGCCCAGCACAAGTTCTTCCGTCTGCTGCTGTCGGCGGCGGCCTATTCCGACCCGCATATGCAGGCGATGTCGGCGGTTACCCTGCAGCCGGGCGACGTGGCCATCTGCATCTCCCAGTCGGGGCGCTCCAAGGACCTGCTGATCACCGCCAACCTGGTGCGCGAGAGCGGCGCTACGCTGATCGCCCTGTGCCCGGGCCAGACTCCGCTGGCCGATCTGGCCACGGTCAACCTGGCCATCGACGTGCAGGAAGACACCGACATCTACACCCCGCTCAGCTCGCGCATCGCCCATCTGGTGGTGATCG
>CALMID010000094.1 GCA_937863915.1 uncultured Pseudomonas sp. | reverse complement strand
CGGGCGATGGCCGTGGCCGCCTCGAGGTTGGTCTTGAAGATGGTTTCTTCCAGCGTGCGGTGGCCGACGAAGGCGCCGGTGTTCACATCGATGGTGGTCATCGCCTCGGTCGGGTCGATGATCAGGTAGCCGCCGGACTTGAGCAGCACCTTGCGTTCCAGGGCCTTCTGGATCTCGTCCTCAACGCCATACAGGTCGAAGATCGGCCGCTCGCCCGGATAATGCTCCAGACGATCAGCCACCTCGGGCATCAGCTCGTCGACGAACTGGGTGACCTTCTGGAAGGTCTCGCGCGAATCGATGCGGATCTTCTCGATGCGCGAATTGACCAGATCGCGCAGAGTGCGCAGGGCCAGCGACAGGTCCTCGTAGATCACCGACGGGGTCTTGGCCGTCTGCATCTGGCTGGAAATCTGCTGCCACAGGCGGCGCAGGTAGCGGATGTCGGCGAGGATATCCTCGGCCTTGGCGCCATCGGCGGCCGTGCGCAGGATAAAGCCGCCCGCCTCCTCGATGCCTTCGGCTGCCACGCAGTCGGTGACCACCTTTTTCAGGCGCTCGCGCTCGGCTTCGTCCTCGATCTTGAGGGAAATGCCGACATGGGCGGTGCGCGGCATGTACACCAGATAACGCGAGGGAATCGACAGCTGCGTGGTCAGGCGTGCGCCCTTGCTGCCGATCGGGTCCTTGGTGACCTGCACCACCAGGCTCTGCCCCTCATGCACCAGCGCGCTGATGGATTCCACGGCACTGCCTTCACGGCTGGAAATCTCGCCGGCATGGATAAATGCCGCGCGCTCCAGGCCGATATCGACGAACGCTGCCTGCATGCCCGGCAGCACGCGGACCACCTTGCCTTTGTAGATATTGCCGACGATGCCGCGCTTCTGCGTACGCTCGACGTGAACTTCCTGCAGCACGCCGTTTTCCACCACCGCCACGCGGGACTCCATCGGGGTGATGTTGATCAGGATCTCTTCGCTCATGCTCAGCTCACATCTGCCAGCAGGGGATGCCAAATTCGGCCAGTAGGCGGGCAGTTTCGCACAGCGGAAGGCCGACGACAGCCGAATAGCTGCCACTCATGCCGGCAACAAACACGGCGCCCAGACCCTGAATGGCGTAACTGCCGGCCTTGTCCAGCGGCTCGCCACTGGCCCAGTAGGCCTCGGCCTGCGCCGCACTGATCGGAGCAAAGCGCACCTGGCTGGCGACCACCACGGAGGCACAGCGCGCGGCCGAACACAGGGCCACTGCAGTCAGTACGTGATGCTCGCGGCCGGACAGCGCAGCCAGCATGGCCAGCGCATCGGCTCGATCCTGCGGCTTGCCGAGAATCCGCCCGTCCAGCACCACCGCGGTGTCAGCGCCCAGCACCACGGCATCGGCAGCCTGCTCAAGTCGCTGCAGACCGGCCTGCGCCTTTTCCAGCGCCAGGCGCTCGACATAGGCGCCTGGCTCTTCGGCCACTCGCGGGGTTTCATCGATGCTCGCGCTGACGCGCTGGAACGGCACGCCGATCTGGCCGAGCAACTCGGCACGGCGCGGCGAAGCCGATGCAAGGAACAGGGTGGGCATGAACATCTCCTTGTCGGCGCCGCGCAACCGCTATCAGTTGACCTGCAGGCGCACGCGCAGGCCGCGCAGCAGGGTATGCACCCAGGGCCAGAGCAGCGCGCTGATCAGTACCGGATAGAGGAATTGCAGCGCCTCCGGCGGGCGATTACCGGCCAGGGCGAACAGCCACAGCTGCACCAGCTGCGGAATACCGAACAGCACCAGCAGCACCAGACTCTGCTGCCACAACGGGAACAGGCGCAGGCGCTGATGCAGGGTCAATACGAAAAAGGTGGTCAGCATCAGTACCAGGGCGTTCTGCCCCAGCAGGCTGCCATACAGCACATCGGCAAACAGCCCGAACAGCCAGGCTGCCACCATGCCCACACGGTGTGGCAGGGCCAGCGCCCAGTAGGTCAGAAATAGCGCCAGCCACAGGGGGCGGCCGGCTTCGAGAAAGGCCGGCATCGGCGCCACCGAGAGCAGCAGCGCCAGCACCAGACTGAGCCAGATCACCCAGCCATTGCGCGATCTAGTTTCGACCATTGCGATTCTCCCCTGTGGCGGCCGGAGCAGCCGGCGCCGGTGCTACAGCGGGGGGTGGCGCTGCCGCCTCCTGCCTGGCCGCCGCATCACGATCGGCCGCCTCCTGGGCCTCTGCCGAATCGGTGGCACGCTGTTCCGGCGTGCGCTGATCGCTGAACACCAGCAACAGGTAACGGCTGCGACTGAGGGCGGCGGTCGGCTCGGCACGGACGATGGCAAACGGCTGACCCGAATCCCGCACCACTTCCTTGACGACCGCCACCGGATAGCCGGCCGGGAAGCGCTGACCCAGACCAGAGCTGACCAGCAGATCACCTTCCTTGATATCAGCCGTGTCGGCGACGTGGCGCAACTCGATCAGCCCAGGGTTGCCCGTACCATTGGCGATGGCACGCAGGCCATTGCGATTGACCTGCACCGGAATACCGTGGGTGGCATCGGTGAGCAGCAGCACGCGCGCACTGTAGGGCATGACCTCGACCACCTGCCCCATCAGGCCGCGGGCGTCGAGCACGGGCATGCCCAGGCTGACGCCATCCTTGCTGCCCTTGTCGATGATCACCCGCTGGGTGAAAGGGTTGGGGTCGACGCCGATCAGCTCACTGACAAGCACCTGCTCATCGACCAGCTCGGCGGAGTTGAGCAGCTCGCGCAGACGCACATTCTGCTCGGTCAGCGCCGCCAGCTTCTGCAGGCGCCGCTGCAGCAGAAGGGCCTCAGCCTTGAGCTTTTCGTTCTCGGCGAGCAGCTCGCTGCGGCTGCTGATCGACTGGGTCATGTCTTGCCACAGGCGAGTGGGCAGATCGGCCAGCCAGTACAGCGGCGTGGCCAACAGGCCGATCTGGCTGCGCAGCGGTTTGAGAGTATCGAAGCGCGCATCCACCACCATCAGGCTGACCGACAGCACGGTGAGCACCAGCAGGCGCACCCCGAGCGAAGGACCTTTCACGAATAGCGGTTTGATAACGGCATCTCCCATTGCACGTTGGCACAAATGCAAAGCCGGAAGTCAGGCTTCCGGCTTCGGTGTTGCAGCAACAGGCTTACTCGGTGGAGAGCAGTTCGAGGCTGTGGCGTTCCATCATCTCCAGCGCCTTGCCACCGCCGCGGGCGACGCAAGTCAGCGGATCTTCGGCCACGATCACCGGCAGACCGGTTTCCTGCGACAGCAGCTTGTCCAGGTCACGCAGCAGCGCGCCACCACCGGTCAGCACCAGGCCACGCTCGGCGATGTCGGCAGCCAGTTCCGGCGGCGACTGCTCCAGGGCGCTCTTGACCGCCTGCACGATGGTCGCCAGTGATTCCTGCAGCGCTTCGAGCACCTCGTTGGAGTTCAGGGTAAAGCTGCGCGGTACGCCTTCTGCCAGGTTGCGGCCACGGACGTCGATTTCACGCAACTCACCGCTCGGGAAGGCCGTACCGATTTCCTGCTTGATGCGCTCGGCAGTCGATTCACCGATCAGCGAACCGTAGTTGCGGCGCACATAGGTGACGATGGCTTCGTCGAAGCGGTCGCCGCCCACACGCACGGATTCGGCATAGACCACACCATTCAGAGAGATCAGCGCGATCTCGGTGGTACCACCACCGATGTCGACAACCATCGAACCACGCGCCTCTTCCACCGGCAGGCCGGCACCGATGGCGGCCGCCATCGGCTCATCGATCAGGTACACCTCGCGGGCACCGGCGCCGAGGGCCGATTCCTTGATGGCGCGGCGCTCGACCTGGGTCGACTTGCACGGCACGCAGATCAGCACGCGCGGCGACGGCTGCAGGAAGCTGTTCTCGTGCACCTTGTTGATGAAGAACTGCAGCATTTTCTCGCACACGCTGAAGTCGGCGATCACGCCATCCTTCATCGGGCGAATAGCCTGAATGTTGCCAGGGGTACGGCCGAGCATGCGCTTGGCTTCGGTACCGACCGCCACCACGCTTTTCTGCGTACCGACGTTGCGAATGGCGACCACGGACGGCTCGTTGAGGACGATGCCGCGCTCGCGCACATAGATCAGGGTGTTGGCGGTACCCAGGTCGATCGACAGATCGCTGGAAAACATGCCACGCAGTTTCTTGAACATGGGATGGAAAACCCTAGACAGAGCGTGAAAAAACGCTGGGTAAAAAAGTGCGGCAAACTCTATCAACCGGCAGCCTTTTGGGCAACCCGCGCGCTGTGGTAGATTGCCTGTTTTTCCGGGCCTGTCCGGCCCGTCAGCACGGCGTTTGACCGCCTGCCTGGCACATAGTTGCCCTGCCTGTTTTTTTGCCTGGTCACTCGCAGGCCTTCCTTTGGAGACTCCCGATGGCGCTTGAACGCTCCGACGTGGAAAAAATCGCCCATCTGGCCCGCCTGGGCCTGACCGAGGCGGAAGTTCCGCAAACCACCGATACCCTCAACAACATCCTCGGCCTGATCGACGCCATGCAGGCCGTCGACACCACCGGCATAGAGCCGCTGGCCCACCCGCTGGAAGCCACCCAGCGCCTGCGCGCCGACGTGGTGACCGAGACCAACCAGCGCGAGGCCTACCAGGCCATTGCCCCGGCCGTGGAAAGCGGCCTGTACCTGGTGCCGAAGGTGATCGAGTAATGAGCATGCATGAACTGACCCTGCGCCAGATCGCCAGCGGCCTGGCCAACAAGGATTTCTCCGCCACCGAGCTGACGCAGAGCCTGCTGGCACGCATCCAGACGGTCGATCCACAGCTGAACAGTTTCATCACCGTCACCGAAGAGCTGGCCCTGAGCCAGGCCAAGAGCGCCGATGAGCGCCGCGCGGCCGGCGAAAACGGCGCCCTGCTCGGTGCACCGATCGCTCACAAGGATCTGTTCTGCACCCAGAACGTGCTGACCAGCTGTGCCTCGAAGATCCTCAGCGGTTTCAAGGCTCCCTATAACGCCACCGTGGTCGAAAAGCTCGCGAGCGCCGGCACTGTGACCCTGGGCAAGCTGAACATGGACGAATTCGCCATGGGCTCGGCCAACGAATCCAGCCATTACGGCGCGGTGAAGAATCCCTGGGACCTGACCCGCGTACCGGGCGGCTCCTCCGGCGGTTCGGCCGCCGCGGTGGCTGCGCGCCTGATTCCGGCCGCCACCGGCACCGACACCGGCGGCTCGATCCGCCAGCCGGCCGCACTGACCAACCTCACCGGCCTCAAGCCGACCTACGGCCGCGTATCACGCTGGGGCATGATCGCCTACGCCTCCAGCCTCGACCAGGGCGGTCCGCTGGCGCGCAACGCCGAGGACTGCGCCCTGTTGCTGCAAGCCATGGCCGGCTTCGACCCCAAGGACTCGACCAGTGTCGATCAGCCGCTGGATGACTACCTGGCCGCCCTCGACAAGCCGCTGGCCGGCCTGCGCATCGGCCTGCCGAAGGAATACTTCGGCGCCGGCCTCGACGCACGTATCGGCGAGAAGGTACTGGCCGTGGTCGAAGAGCTGAAAAAGCTCGGTGCCACAGTCAAAGAAATCTCGCTGCCGAATATGCAGCACGCCATCCCGGCCTACTACGTGATCGCCCCCGCAGAGGCCAGCTCCAACCTGTCGCGTTTCGACGGCGTGCGCTTCGGCTATCGCTGCGAGAACCCGGTCAACCTCGAAGACCTGTACAAACGCTCGCGTGGCGAAGGCTTCGGCGCGGAAGTGAAGCGCCGCATCATGGTCGGCACCTATGCCCTGTCCGCCGGTTACTACGACGCCTACTACATCAAGGCCCAGCAGATCCGCCGGCTGATCAAGAACGACTTCGTCGCCGCCTTCAACGAAGTCGACCTGATTATCGGGCCGACCACGCCGAACCTGGCCTGGAAACTCGGCGAGAAGAACGCCGACCCGGTCTCGGCCTACCTGGAAGACATCTACACCATCACCGCCAACCTGGCCGGCATCCCCGGCCTGTCCATGCCCGCCGGCTTCGTCGACGGTCTGCCGGTTGGCGTGCAGCTGCTTGCGCCCTA
Source organism: uncultured Pseudomonas sp. (assembly GCA_937863915.1). Classification (GTDB taxonomy): domain Bacteria; phylum Pseudomonadota; class Gammaproteobacteria; order Pseudomonadales; family Pseudomonadaceae; genus Aquipseudomonas. The sequence continues at coordinate 2,234 of CALMID010000094.1, read as the reverse complement.
CTTCCAGGAAGGTCGCCTGCTGAATGTCGCCCATCAGTACCAACAGGTTACTGACTGGCACACACAAGCACCGACTGGATTCTGAGGAAGGATTACGACATGCAATGGGAAACCGTGATCGGGCTGGAAATCCACGCCCAGCTCAGCACCCAATCGAAGATTTTCTCGGCCAGCGCCACCACCTTCGGCGCCGAGCCCAATACCCAGGCCAGCCTGGTTGACCTCGGCATGCCCGGCACCCTGCCGGTGCTGAATGCCGAGGCCGTGCGCATGGCGGTGAAGTTCGGCCTGGCGATCGACGCGCATATCGCGCCGACCAACGTCTTCGCACGCAAGAACTACTTCTACCCGGATCTGCCCAAGGGCTACCAGACCAGCCAGATGGATCACCCCATAGTCGGCAAGGGGCACCTGGACATCACCCTGGAAGACGGCACCACCAAGCGCATCGGCATCACCCGCGCGCACCTGGAAGAAGACGCCGGCAAGAGCCTGCACGAAGACTTCCACGGCATGAGCGGCATCGACCTCAACCGCGCCGGCACCCCGCTGCTGGAAATCGTTTCCGAGCCGGACATCCGTTCCGCCAAGGAAGCGGTGGCCTACGTCAAGGCCATCCACGCGCTCGTCCGTTACTTAGGGATTTGTGACGGCAACATGGCCGAAGGCTCGCTGCGCTGCGACTGCAACGTCTCGGTTCGCCCGAAAGGCCAGGCCGAGTTCGGCACCCGCGCCGAGATCAAGAACGTCAACTCGTTCCGCTTCATCGAAAAAGCCATCAACCATGAAGTGCAGCGGCAGATCGAGCTGATCGAGGACGGCGGCACGGTGGTGCAGGAAACCCGCCTGTACGACCCGAACAAGGACCAGACCCGTTCCATGCGCAGCAAGGAAGAAGCCAACGACTACCGTTACTTCCCCTGCCCCGACCTGCTGCCGGTGGTTATCGAGCAGTGTTTCCTCGACGAAGTGCGCGCCAGCCTGCCGGAGTTGCCGGTGCAGAAGCGCGAGCGCTTCGAAACGCAGTTCGGCCTGTCCGCCTACGACGCCACCGTGCTGGCTGCCAGCCGCGAGATGGCCGACTACTTCGAGGCGGTCAACGGCGTGTGCGGCGATGCCAAGCTGGCCGCCAACTGGGTGATGGGCGAGCTGTCCAGCCTGCTCAACAAGGACAACCTGGACATCGAGCAGTCGCCGGTCTCCGCCGAACAGCTGGGCGGCATGATCCTGCGCATCAAGGACAACACCATCAGCGGCAAGATCGCCAAGATGGTCTTCGAGGCCCTGGCCGCCGGTGAAGGCGCCACCGCTGACGAAGTGATCGAGAAGAAGGGCCTCAAGCAGGTCACCGACTCGGGCGCCATCGAAGCCATGCTGGATGAAGTGCTGGCGGCCAACGCCGAGCAGGTCGAGCAGTACCGCGCCAGCGACGAAGCCAAGCGCGGCAAGATGTTCGGCTTCTTCGTCGGTCAGGCCATGAAGGCCTCGAAAGGCAAGGCCAACCCGGGCCAGGTCAACGAGCTGCTGAAGAAAAAGCTCGAGTCCTGAGCCTGAATCAACGCCGGGTACGCCCGGCGTTCTTCTCTCTGGAGAACCTGACCGATGCCGACTCGCAGCCTGGGCCTCACCCGAGACAATGCCCGCGTCCGGATGATATCCGGGCTACGCCTGGGTGCGTGGGCAGGTCTGCTGGCGGTACTGGCCGGCTGCGTCAGCCAGCCTCCGGTGCCACCACAGGCGACACCCACACCGGTTGCCAGACCCGTGGTGAAGGCGCCACCTCCCACGCCGCCCAAGCCACACCTGCGGATCATCGGCCAAGGCAAGGCTTCCTATTACGCCTCGCGCCTGCACGGCCGACGTACCGCCAGCGGCGAACGCCTGAACAACACCGACCTGACCGGAGCCCACCGCGAGCTCCCCTTCGGCAGCCGGGTGCGGGTGACCAACCTGGCCAACCAGCGCTCGGTGGTGGTACGCATCAACGACCGCGGCCCGCACGGCGGCGGGCGCATCATCGACGTCTCGCGCAAGGCTGCCGAGCAGATTGGCATGCTGCGCAGCGGCACCGCACGAGTCCAACTGACCCTGGAGCAACCATGAGCACAAACAGCAAGAGCGGCGAACAGGTCCGCCGCCAGGTAATGGGCGATGCCTTCGTCGACCGCACCCTGAACAACGCCACCGACTTCACCCAGCCACTGCAGGACTTCGTCAACGAGCATGCCTGGGGC
>CALMID010000093.1 GCA_937863915.1 uncultured Pseudomonas sp. | reverse complement strand
CTGCCGCCAGACGTAATCGCCGGTTCATGTACAGGACCTTAAGCGGCGAGTCCATTTAAAACGCCTTCCAAGGTCCTGTTCTGTATCGACTTTCTCTGCTTGGTTCGGCAGGCGTTCTTGGCCAAATAATCGGCAGCCCATTCCAATCTTTCCCTTATTTCTGTCAGCGCCCTATGGGCCACTGCTTCCAATAGCGGTAGCCACCACGTCGCACTGTTCTTCGACGCTTTCAGCATCGATAGCGCCCCACTCATCACACTCTGCGCGACCCGTCTCTTCATCACCAGCGACAGCAGGCTCGTCCACACCAACCCCTCGGCAATCGCTTTCTCGCCCGTCACAAACCCCTTGAGCCGGTTGTGCGATTTCCACTCTTTAAATAACAACTCCACCTGCCAACGGCAGCGATACAGGCTCATCACCTGCTCTGCTGACCATGCTGCTCGCGGTAGGTTCGTCATCCACAGACAGAACCGCTTTTCCTCAGCAAACCAGCGCCGGATCAACCGGTACTCGACCTGGCCGGACTTCACCACCATATCCAGTACCTCGGCCCGACAGCGTCGCCGTCCGGCCTCTCTCAGAGATAGTCCCGCCAGCTTGGGTACTTCCCGTCCATCACCGCGCCAGGCTTGGATTATCTTGGGGTTCAGGCTTTTCGTGCCGCGCACCAGATAAAATCCGCCAGCGTCGTTCACCTGCTCAAACCAGGCCCTGTCAATGTAACCCGCGTCAGCCAGCAGCAGGCAGTTGGCCAGCTTGTGAGCCTCAGGGAGAAATTGCCGCTCCCCTGCGGTATCGGCAGACACACTCATGCACAGTGGGCTCTGCTCCGACAGAGACATGGTCATATGGCACTCGATAGCCGCCGGACTGATGGTCTTGAACCGGCCGGGAAAGTCAGCCGCCAGACGCCGGTGCACCGCGAAGGAGGTGCCATCGTGCAATAACACCTGCTTGAACGCGCCGAGGGAGGCCGCTTTGAGTTGATGGTCGATACGCAAGGCGATGGCCCGTTCGACCAGCGCTTTCATAAACAGGGCAAAGCTCTCTTTACGCAGCTGATTGTGAAACGGTTTGTAAGAAACCTGATGCTCTTGCATATTCCGGCCGATCATGAAC
>CALMID010000092.1 GCA_937863915.1 uncultured Pseudomonas sp. | reverse complement strand
TGTTGCTTGTAAGTCTGGATCTGGTCGAGGGCTTTCCAGATGTCGGCTTTTTCGTCGGCTGGATTTTTCAGTTCCAGCAGCACCAGCGTCAGGCCGTTGACGAACAGGATGATGTCCGGTCGGCGGGTGTGCTTGGCGCCCTTGAGGGAAAACTGGTTCACGGCCAGCCATTCATTGGCTGCCGGGTTGGCAAAATCCATCAGGCGCACAAAGTCGCCGCCCGTTTCGCCGTCTTTCTGGTATTGCACAGGCACCCCCTTGACCAGCAGCTGGTGAAAGCGGCGGTTGGCTGCCAGTAGTACCGGGGTATCGAGGTTCAGCACCTGCTGCACTGCATCCTCACGCGCCACCAGTGGCACAGACGGGTTCAGTGCGGCAATGGCCTTGCGCAGCCGTTCGACCAGCACGGGCTGGAGGTAATCCTTCCGTTCCGGGTTGTCACCATCCGGTGCGATGTCAGGGCCGTACAGATGCTGATAACCGACTTGTGTGAGCCAGCCCAGGGCCTCCTGTTCCAGTTGGTCTTCGGTCATGGCAACAAGCCCGGTTGATGGTTCGCCAGCCATTGTTCGATTCGCTGGACGAGGTTTGCAGCGTGCTGGATCGCCTCGGTGGCCATACTTTCGCTGACCTGGTCACCGGAATAATCGATCACATTGCGCTGCTTTCGCAAAGCATCGAGTACGACCATCGTGGCCGGTTCCAGGCCAATGGTTTGTGGCAATGTCTGGATCATGGTCTGGTGATGGCCGGGTTTGCTGGTGAGTGTACGGTAACCGTTGGCCTGTAGCGCCGCGTTGGCAGTTTGCATGATGGCCTTGTAGGCCAGGTCAAAGCGGCTTTCCGGGCTCATGTCGGGTAGCTGGGCGTCGTGCAGACTGCGGCTTGCCGCTTCGAGCAAGCGACGAATCGTGACCGCATCCGGGGAGATTTTCTCCAGTGATTTGCCTTCCAGGTTATCGAGACCCACGCCCGTTTTCCTTCATCATGCTGTCGAGATCCTTGTCATTACCCAGTATGAACAGCCGGGGTTTGGTCAGGATTTCTTTCACAAACGCGCCTTGTTGCGCCACCAGTGTTTGCCATTCCTGTTGGGTGTAGACCTTGGGGTTGATCTCACGTCCAAGGGTGTCCTGTGCAGAATACAGGGCCATGGAGACATCGGTAAAACCGGCGTTCCCGATCACCATCAGGTCAATGTCGCTATGGCTGCCGGCCTTGCCGCTGGCAATGGAGCCAAACACGAAGGCACAGTTTATCCGGTCTGCCAGCGGTAGCAGGGCACCTGCCAGCACATCTGCCAGGCCGCTGGTCTTGCGCAGGATACTGGCCAGTTCGTCGTAGATCGGGCAGTCGCGGTTGGCGCTGTAATGGAGCTGGTTGCCGACGCGGTGTTTCACCAGCACCCCGGCATCCGCCAGTTTGGTGAGTTCGCGCCCCAGTGTGCCAGGCACGGTTCCCGTCAGGCGGGCGATTTCCCGCAGGTGATAAGCGCGTTCCGGGTGGAGCAGCAAAAGCCCCAGTACCCGCCGGCGGTAGTCGGTGAAGAGGATCGTGGTCAGTGACATGTCCGGCCTGCTAGGTGTTGCTCAACAGGCAACATTTGTAGCCCAAAAGGCAACGATGTCAAGCACTGGGTCCCGGCTGGCAAGCAGAGCTGGTCAGCGTCGAGATCAAAAGGCACCACCCACAGCTGCATGCCATGGCCGAAGTCGAAAGGTGGCAGGGCTTCAGGCAACCTGGCTGTACGGGGGTAGATCAGCAGCATCTCGCCCTGCCCGCCCAGGTATTTATGGCCATAGGCGAAGAGCTGGTAGAAATCGGCCTGGCTCAGGCCGTACTTCTCAGTCCTGTTGTTGCCGTCCAGCAGCTTCCACTTGGTATCCAGCACCATGCATGTTTCCTTGTCCTGCATCAGCAACAAATCGGGGCGCAGTTCAAACATATCGCCACCGTCGTGCTGGCATAGCGAATGGCGGCGTGCTTGGGCATCAAGCCGGTAGGGAGCCGGCAGTTGCTGGCGCAGCTGCACCTCGACGTAACGCTCGAACAGTTTTTCCATCGGGAACAGCAGGCTGATGCCGCGCGTCTGGCCGCGCACAGCCAGCGGCATGTGCTGGCCCAGCACCAGTTCGCACCACGGGCGCACGGGCTGGTAGTGCGCCATCAGGCGATCATTGCGCCATTGGTGGAAATCCGTGCTGATGTTCTGGCTCGCGGGGATCTCGGCCAGCAGGCCGGCCAGTTCGTGTGACAAGCGCCAGGTGTCAGGTTGCTGGGTGGATTTGCACACGCGCAGGAGAGCAGACTTGAGCAGGCGGTTCTCCAGGCGGTCCGGCAGGAACAGATCGTGGCGGATGTTGAAGACATGGTCGCGGCCGGGCGGTTGGCGCATCTGCTTTACCACATCCAGTTGTCCGCGCAGGAAACGCTGTTCCTCTTCCACCCGCCGGTAATCAAAGCGCAGGCCGCGCTTTACCAGGGTGTCGAGGGCTTGCACAAACTGTTTCATCACCCACTCCAGCAGCGGGTGACGATAGGTTTCCAGATCGGCATGATCGGTACTGCGGGTGGGCAAATCGAGCGCGGTTTCCAGCATCTTGACCAGTAGCCGCCGGGCAGCGATCGCAGCCGGTTGCCCGGTGTCTGGCGTGTGCTTGGGCAGGATCTCAAGCACAGTGCCGCATGGTGTTTCCAGCACACCGACGTAGTTGTCCAGCTTCAGCCAGCGGC
>CALMID010000091.1 GCA_937863915.1 uncultured Pseudomonas sp. | reverse complement strand
GAGCGGGATGAACCCGCTTTGCCGCAGGCGCCGAACAAAGCCTGATTACTTCCAGCCGATTTGCCAGCGTTCGCTGTCGCGCAACTCGCGCCAGTCAATCAGTTCGCTGCGCCGGCTCAGCACCGCCTGCAATTCCACCTGCAGCAGTTCGCCTTCCTCGTTGCGCAGCAGCTCGCAGACCAGAAAGTGCTTTTCGCGGTTCTGTGGCTGGCGCGCTGTCCACTTCGAGAGCAGCAGCTTTTCCGGATTGAAACGGTTACTGGCCGGTTTCACAGCTGCTCCAGCAGTTTGCGCGCAGCCTCCTGGCCGCTCAGCCAGGCTCCCTCGACCCGGCCAGACAGGCACCAGTCGCCACAGGCATACAGGCCCAGGTCGCTGTCGGCCAGGGCTCCCCATTCATGGGCCTGAAACGGACGGGCATACAGCCAGCGATGAGCCAGGCTCAGGCTGGGGGCCGGCACGGCGCAGCCGATCAGTTCGGCAAAGGCACCGCGCAGCTGATCGATGACTGCTTCCTTGCTGCTGTCGACATGTTGGCGTGTCCAGCTACTGGTGGCGTGCAGCACCCAGCAGTCCTGCGGATGCTGGCGACCGGGCTTGCTGTTGTTGCGTGCCAGCCACTGCAGTGGGCTGTCCTCGACAAAGCAGGCCTGTACCGGTGTTTCCAGCGCCTGGGTAAAGCCCAGGGCCACGGCCCAGGTCGGCTCCATCGGCACACTGGCCGCCACGGCCGCCAGCTTGGGCGCGGCGCTGAGCAGGGTACTGGCCTGTGGTGCCGGGGTGGCGACTATCACATGGCTGAAAGGGCCGTGATTGTTGCCTTCGGTATCGAGCAGGGTCCAGTGCTGCTCGCCGCGGAAAACCTCGCTGATGCGGCAGCTGAAGTGCACCTGGTGGCCGCCGAGCAGGGCGCGGGTCAGGGCGCTCATGCGCGGAGTCGCGACCCAGCGCTCCTGTTCGTCGGCAGACAGGGCGAGCGCCCCGTTGCGGGCCTGATACAGCGCGGGGTGCCAGTTGTCGACCCAGCCATGCTGGCGCCACTGCTGCACGGCTTCGGCAAAGCGACGGTCGCGGGCGGTGAAGTATTGTGCGCCCAGGTCGAGGGAGCCGGCTTCGCAGCGCTTGCTGGCCATGCGCCCGCCACTGCCGCGACTCTTGTCGAAAAGTGTTACCGACAAACCAGCGTCACTCAGGGCCTGGGCCGCAGAGAGCCCGGCCAGTCCGGTGCCGATGATGGCGATCGGGGTGTTCATGGTTGACCTCGCAATCAATCGTCCAAGCGTATTGTTTAGACGTTACCTGTACAATTCGTATTTAATGTACAGGAATGTGCGGTGCAGGTGCCTGCCTTTCAGTAATGACGCTGTTGCGCCTGGCGGGAGGCACAGGGGCGTCAATACTCAGACTAGTGCCAGTTCACGCCATGCGAGGAGGATGCCATGCATATCTTGCTGACCGGAGGTAGCGGGTTGATTGGTCGGGCGCTGTGCCGCCACTGGCTGGCGGCCGGTCATCGCCTGACGGTATGGAGTCGCACGCCTGAACGGATCCCGGGGCTGTGCGGCAGCGCGGTGCGCGGTATTGGTGATCTACATGAGCTGGATCAGGATGTGCCGGACGCGGTGGTCAACCTGGCGGGAGCGCCGATTGCTGACCGGCCCTGGACGCGCAAGCGCAAGGCGTTGCTCTGGGCCAGCCGGATTCAGTTGACCGAGCAACTGCTGGCCTGGCTGGAGGCGTTGCCGCAGCGACCGCAGGTGCTGCTGTCGGGCTCGGCGGTGGGCTGGTATGGCGACGGCGGCGAGCGCGAGCTGGACGAGCAGCACTCACCGGTCAGCGAGGATTTTGCCAGTCAGCTCTGTGGCGCCTGGGAGGAAACCGCGCTGCGTGCCGAAACACTGGGGCTGCGCGTGGTATTGCTGCGAACCGGCCTGGTGCTGGCGGCTGATGGCGGCTTTCTGCAGCGACTGCTGCCGCCGTTTCGCTTCGGCCTGGGCGGGCCGATCGGCGCGGGGCGGCAGTGGATGCCGTGGATTCATCTGCAGGATGAAATCGCCCTGATCGATTTTCTCTTGCAGCACCCGCAGGCGCGCGGTCCTTATAATGCCTGCGCGCCTCAGCCAGTGCGCAACAAGGCCTTTGCCCAGGCGCTGGGTCGCGTGTTGCACAGGCCGGCTTTCCTGCCACTGCCGGGTTTGCTCCTGCGTGTCGGCCTGGGCGAGTTGTCGGTGCTGTTGCTGGGCGGCCAGCGTGCCGTGCCGCGACGCCTGCTGGAAGCGGGTTTCAGGTTTTCGTTTACCGATCTGGACAGTGCCCTGGACGATCTCCTCGGGCCTCACTGAATTAGGAAATTGCATGACTCAACAGGCGTTGTTGCTGGTCAATCTGGGTTCGCCGGCTTCCACTGAAGTGGCCGACGTGAGGCGCTACCTCAATCAGTTCCTGATGGATCCGCATGTCATCGATCTGCCCTGGCCGCTGCGCCGGCTGCTGGTGTCGCTGATCCTGATCAAGCGCCCGGCGGCCTCGGCTCATGCCTACCAGTCGATCTGGTGGGAGGAGGGCTCGCCGCTGGTGGTGCTCAGTCGTCAGCTGTGCGAGGCGATCAAGCCGCACTGGTCCCAGGGACCGGTGGAACTGGCGATGCGCTATGGCGAGCCGTCCATCGAGTCGGCCCTCAAGCGTCTGGCCGCGCAGGGGATTCGTCGGGTGACCTTTGCTCCCCTGTACCCGCAGTTTGCCGACAGCACCACGACTACCGCGATCGTCGAAGCGCAGCGGGTGATCGCCGCGCACCAGCTGCCTCTGCAGCTGTCCATCGTTGCGCCGTTCTATGATCAGCCGGAGTATCTGGATGCCCTGGCCGAGAGCGCGCGGCCGTATCTGCAGCAGGGTTTCGATCACCTGCTGCTGAGCTATCACGGTCTGCCGGAGCGCCATCTGCACAAGACCGACCCCACGGGCAGTCATTGCCTGAAGGGTGCCGACTGTTGCCAGCGTGCAACGGGGGCCGTGCTGGACAGCTGCTATCGCGCCCAGTGCTACCGCGTCAGCGAAGGCTTTGCCGAGCTCGCGGGCTCGGCGCCTGCTCAGTGGTCGGTAGCCTTCCAGTCACGCCTGGGCCGGGCCAAGTGGATTGAGCCCTACACCGAGGCGCGCCTTGATGAACTGGCCGCTCAGGGCGTGAAGAAACTGCTGGTGATGTGCCCGGCTTTTGTCGCTGACTGCATCGAGACCCTGGAAGAGATCGGCCAGCGCGGCAAGGAGCAGTTTATCG
>CALMID010000090.1 GCA_937863915.1 uncultured Pseudomonas sp. | reverse complement strand
TGAACTGCTTGAGCTGATCAGCGTCGTAGCTGGCCACGCCCTGATCATCGTCCAGCGCCGCCTGGATGCGCACCGCGCCCTGACGCAGCCACTGTTTGTAGGGGTGGCGTGACTTCAGGCGGTTGTCGATGTCGTCGGTGCTCAGCACCTGGCCGGTTTCGGTGTCCACAGCCAGAATCTGACCCGGGCCGACACGGCCCTTGGCGATCACATCTTCCGGCTTGTAATCCCACACGCCGATTTCCGACGCCAGGGTGATGTAGCCGTTCTTGGTGGTGACCCAGCGCGCCGGACGCAGACCGTTACGGTCGAGCAGGCAGACGGCATAGCGGCCGTCGGTCAGCACGACACCGGCCGGACCGTCCCACGGCTCCATGTGCATGGAGTTGTATTCGTAGAACGCGCGCAGGTCGGCGTCCATGGTCTCGACGTTCTGCCAGGCCGGCGGAATGATCATGCGCACGCCGCGGAACAGGTCGATACCGCCGGTGACCATCAGCTCCAGCATGTTGTCCATGCTCGAGGAGTCCGAACCCACGCGGTTGACCAGCGGGCCGAGTTCTTCAAGGGCCGGCAGACGGTCATTGCTGAACTTGGTGCGACGGGCCTGCGCCCAGTTGCGGTTACCGGTGATGGTGTTGATTTCACCGTTGTGCGCCAGGAAGCGGAACGGCTGAGCCAGCGGCCACTTCGGCAAGGTGTTGGTGGAAAAGCGCTGGTGGAAGACGCAGATCGCGGTCTGCAGGCGCTCATCACCCAGATCCGGGTAGAACTGCTGCAGGTCCGCCGGCATCATCAGACCTTTATAGATGATGGTCTTGTGCGAGAAGCTGCAGATGTAGTGCTCGCTGTCCGCGGCATTGGCCACCGAGGAACGGCGGCGGGCACAGAACAGCTTGATCGCGAAGTCCTGATCGCTCAGACCTTCACCACTGATAAATACCTGCTCGATCTGCGGCAGGCGCTCAAGCGCCAGTCGCCCAAGCACGCTGGTATCGACCGGCACCTTGCGCCAGCCAACCAGCTTGAGGCCTTCACGCTCGATCTCGCGGTTCATGTTGGCGCGGGCAGCGTCAGCCTTGGCGGTATCCTGATTGAGGAACACCATGCCCACGGCGTACTGCTGTGGCAGTTCGCAACCAAACTGTTCTTTGGCGACGGCGCGCAGGAAAAGATCCGGCTTCTGGATCAACAGACCACAACCGTCACCGGTTTTGCCGTCGGCGTTGATGCCGCCACGGTGGGTCATGCAGGTCAGCGCTTCAATGGCCGTGTTCAGCAAGTGGTGACTGGCCTCACCTTCCATGTGGGCGATCAGGCCAAAGCCGCAGTTATCCTTGAACTCATCAGGACGGTACAAACCTGCTCTCATAGGAACTCCCACCAGAAAAATTCCAAATATTTCAAAAACTTACCAAGCGCGCAGGTCGAAGCGCCAGCTTTGCGCAGGCAAAAGGGAGGGCATAATACACACCACGTAACGTGGTTACAATTTTTCGTCGCGCAAAAAAGAAACCAAATGTCGCTTTTTCGAAATAACATGCCGCCCAAGCCATGCTATGGCCTGAGCATGGCTGTTACCTAGCGATTTCTTGCTTGATGCTGGCAAAGCTCTTGGGGAAAGGCTTGCCGGCCTGCAGTTTGGCAGGCATGGCCTTCACCGCCGCCTGCGCCGCTGCGCGAGTGGCAAAGCTGCCATAGGTCACCACGTACAGCGCCTGCCCCTGATGGGACTTGCGGTAATAGTGGTACTGACCGCCCTGCTGTGCGACAAAGCCTTTTGCAGCCGACTCCGTGCGTGTACCGAAGACCTGCAAGGCGAAGTGCGTAGCCGGCTGACCCGCATACCAGGCCAAACCCACCGGAGCCGGCTTGGCTGCAGCAGGAGCCGGCTTGGCCGGCGTGGCAGCCACCGGCTTGCTGACCGGCCCCCCGGCCTTGACCGGGGCGGGCGCAACTATGGGGTTTGCAGCCTGCGCTACAGGCACAGGAGTCGGAGTCGGAGTCGGAGTCGGAGTCGGAGTCGGAGCAATCTGCGCGGACTGAGGAACCACCGGCAAGCCTGGCTGCGACGCGGCTACAACCGGAGGCGCCACCTGCGACAGGTCAGCCGCCGGCTCATCTGCCTCGCCCTCACCCGCCGCCTGCGCCAGCGGCTGACGAATCACCGGCTGCGCTTCACCCACCAATGGCAAAGGCAGGGGCTGGTTGGCACCGGCAAACTCAACAGCGGGCGCAGCCCCCTCCGACGAAGCAGGCCGCCCAAGCGGCATATCCGCCGGCTGCTGCAGCGCCAGTTCCGGCGACGAAACCGGCTGTTCGCTACTGCTTTGCATGAACCAGGCAGCCGTAACACCCACCGCCACCACCACCAGCGCCACCAAATGCTTGAGCGGAAGTTTCAGACCAGCACCGGTCGCACGACTCCCGGCACGCTCGGCTAGCATCGCTTCGATCATTACATCACGTGCGACTTGATTGACCAGGCCCGGCCAACCCGAGGACTGCTCGTGAATATCCTCCAGCTGCTCTTCAGCGAGCAACTCGATCCCCTGGCCAGCCCCCTCAAGGCGTTGCGCGAGGTATTCACGCATTTCATCCAGCGAATAAGGCTGCAACT